>JAWWOY010000448.1:0-12549 GCA_033851195.1 Kribbellaceae bacterium
CCCCGGGACCCTGGCAAAACAGTGACTGCGCGATACCGTTGCTGGCAACGAGGCAAGGAGGCAGTCATGGTGATGGACGCACTGCGCGGCTACGTACAGCTGGCGAACGGTCTGACGGAGGTGACCAGGCAGCGGGCCCAGCAGGCCGCGAAAGCACTGCTTCAGCAGAGCGGCGCCGACGCACTGACGTCGGGGGTGACCGCCAGAGTGAGCGAACTGGCCGACGAGATCGTTGCCACCAGCAAGAGCAATCGCCAGCTGCTGCAGGCGATCGTGGCCAACGAGGTCGAGGGCGCGGTTGCCAAGCTGGGCTTCGTCCGGGTCGAGGAGGTCTCCGCGCTGTCCCGGCGGATCGAGACGCTCGAGCGCGAGGTTGCCCGGGCCCACGCCGCGACGGCCGACCTGAGCGCGCCCGCTGCACCCGCGCCCCCCGCATCCGCGCCCGCCGCATCCGCGCCCGCTGCACCCGCGCCCCCCGCATCCGCGGCTGTTGCACCCCCGCCCGTTGCACCCGCGCTCGCGAAGAAGGCGGCCAAGAAGACCCCGGCCAAGAAGGCTCTCGCCAAGAAGGCCCCCGCCAAGCAGGCGGCAGTGAAGAAGAGTGCGCCGGCCGAGAAGTCGGCCGCGAAGAAGGCGGCCAAGAAGGCCCCGGCGAAGAAGGCGTGACGTGACCGACCATCCCGGCGAGCAGTTCCCCCCGTCGGTCGACCCGGACGTCGAGCCACAACCGGAAGGCAGCCCGGTGTCGGAGCCGGACTACGACGCCGAGCCCGAACCCGACACTGAGCCGCCGTACGACGCGCAACAAGAAGCTGAGCCGTCGTACCATGACGAGGGCAGGCATCCGTTGGTCGAGGAGACGATGGCCCGGTTGGACGACCTGCGCGAGCGGCCGGTGTCCGAGCATGCCGAGGTCTACGCGGACGTGCACGAGCGACTCCAGACCGCACTGGTGGAAGCGGACGCCGAGCACGGCGACCGCGCCTGAGTTACCCCGGTGGCAAAGGCGGTACGACGATCCCGGCTCGACGCCGAGCTGGTGCGACGCGGCCTGGCCCGGTCACGGGAGCAGGCGAGTGAGCTGGTTGCGGCAGGCAAGGTGAAGGTGTCGGGCGCAGTCGCGACCAAGCCCGCAACCGGCGTCGGGGCGGATGCGCCGATCGTGGTGGACACGTCCGAGACCGATGACCCGGGTTATGCGTCCCGGGGCGCGCACAAGCTCGTCGGTGCGCTGGAGGCGTTCAGCGGGATAACGGTCAAGGGTCGCAGATGTCTTGACGCAGGTGCCTCCACCGGCGGCTTCACCGACGTACTGCTCAGGAACGAAGCGGCGAGCGTGATCGCTGTCGATGTCGGATACGGGCAACTGGTCTGGGCGTTGCAGACCGACGACCGGGTCACGGTGATGGACCGGACCAATGTGCGGACGCTGACCCTCGAAGCCATCGGTGACCCGGTCGACCTGGTGGTCGGCGACCTGTCGTTCATCTCGCTCACGCTCGTGCTGCCGGCGCTGATCGGCGTGGTCCGTGCGGACGGCGACCTGGTGCTGATGGTCAAGCCGCAGTTCGAGGTCGGCAAGGAGCGGCTGGGCAAGGGCGGCGTGGTCCGGGACCCCGAACTGCGCGCCGATGCGGTCCGCGGGGTGGCCCGGAAGGCGGCCGAGCTGGGCTGGGGCATCGAGGGCGTGGCGGCCAGTCCGCTGCCCGGACCGTCCGGAAATGTCGAGTACTTCCTGTGGATACGCAAGTCTTCGTCGGCGCTCGATGAGACGATGCTCCGGACCGCCATCGAGAGCGGTCCGCAATGATCAGTCGACTGGAGGCAGGTAGCTGTGGTTGAGCCGCCGTCCGAACCGCGGCGTGTACTGCTGGTGACGCACACCGGCCGCGACCTGGCTGTGGAGGTGGCCCGTGAGGCACACCGGCTGCTGACCGGGGCCGGTCTGCTGGTCCGGCTGATCGGCGACGAGGCAGAGGCGCTCGGGCTGGAGCCGGCCGAGATCGCCGATGACACGGACAAGGCCGCGCTCGACGTCGAGCTGATCATGGTGCTCGGCGGCGACGGCTCGATCCTGCGTGGCGCCGAACTGGCCCGCCCGCACGGTACGCCGGTACTGGGCGTGAACCTTGGGCACGTCGGGTTCCTGGCCGAGGCCGAGCGGGACGACCTGGAGCGGATCGTCGACGTCGTGGTGGAGCGCAGCTACACCGTCGAGGAGAGGATGACGCTCGACGTCGAGGTCTGGGACGACGGGCACTTGCTGACCGAGAACTGGGCGCTGAACGAGGCCAGCGTGGAGAAGGCGGCCCGCGAGCGGATGCTCGAGGTGATGGTCACGGTGGAGGGCCGGCCGCTGTCCCGCTGGGGCTGCGACGGGGTAGTGGTCTCGACCCCGACCGGCTCGACCGCCTACGCCTTCTCGGCCGGCGGCCCGATCGTCTGGCCGGACGTGGAGGCGATCCTACTGGTGCCGCTGAGCGCGCACGCGCTGTTCTCCCGGCCGATCGTGGTGACTCCGACGACGCACCTGTCGATCGAACTGGTGGCGGCATCACACGGCCGCGGGGTGCTGTGGTGCGACGGCCGCCGCACGGTCGAGGTGCCGCCGGGCGCACGCATCGAAGTACGGCGCGGTACGACGCCGGTGCGGTTGGCGAGGGCGCACGAGGCGCCGTTCACCGACCGGCTGGTGGCCAAGTTCGACCTGCCGGTGCTGGGCTGGCGGGGCGCTGCCGAACGCAATAGAGGAGATGCTGGAAGTGCTCTCTGAGATCCGCATCACCGGCCTGGGCGTGATCGAGGACGCCACCTTGGACCTCGACCCGGGATTCACCGCGGTCACCGGCGAGACCGGTGCCGGCAAGACGATGGTCGTGACCGGCGTGAGCATGTTGCTCGGTGGGCGCGCGGACAGCGGGCTGGTCCGGCATGGCGTCCGCCGGGCGCGGGTCGAGGGCCGGGCCACCAACGTGCCGAGGTCGATCGTGCAGCAGGCCGAGGACCGTGGCGGCGAGCTGGACGAGGACGAGTTGCTGATCGCCCGCGAACTGTCGTCCGAGGGGCGCTCCCGGGCCTTTCTCGGTGGCGCCTCGGTGCCGGTCTCGGTGCTTGCCGAGGTGTCCGGTGACCTGGTTGCGATCCATGGCCAGGCGGACCAGTGGCGGCTGCTGCAGCCGGCCCGGCAGCGCGAGACGCTCGACACCTTCGCCGGCAAGCCGGTGCTGGTGCCGCTGGGTGAGTATGCGTCGGCGTACCGGCGGCATCGGGAGGTCGAGGCCGAGCTGACCGAGCTGGTGACGCGGCAGCGGGACCGGCTGGCCGAGGCGGATCTGCTGCGCTTCGGCCTGGTGGAGATCGCCAAGGCCGAGCCGCTGCCGGGCGAGGACGCCGAGCTTGCCGCCGAGGAGGACCGCCTCGCCTACGCGGACGGACTCCGTACGGCGGCCACTTCCGCGGGCGACGCGTTGACCTCCGAGGACCTGGACGCGGCCGGCCCCCACGACGTACTGGGGTTGCTGGCTCACGCGAAGCAGGTGCTCGACGGCGAGCGCGAGCACGACGCCAAACTGGCCGAGCTGGCCGATCGGGTGGCCGAGCTGGGATATCTTGCCGCGGACCTGGCCGGCGAGCTGTCGTCGTACGCGGCCGATGTGGACACCGATCCCGCGCGACTCGCCGTCGTGAGCGAGCGGCGGTCCAAGCTGACCGGCCTGGTTCGCAAGTACGGCGATGCCGAGGGCACGGTCGACGAAGTGCTCGAATGGGCGAAGCGATCCGCCGCCCGGCTGGCCGAGCTGGACGGCAGCGACGAGCGCGTCGAGCTGCTGATCGCGGAGCAGGCCGAGTTGCAGGCGCGAATCACCGAGCTCGGTCGGCAGGTCGGCGCCGCCCGGCGGGAGGCGGCTGAGCGCCTGAGCAAGGCCGTCACCGAGGAGCTCAGCGGGCTGGCGATGCCGCACGCGACGCTGACGATCGAGGTGCACGAGACCACGGCCGGGCCGTCCGGTGCGGATGAGATCGAGTTCTGCTTCGCGGCCAACCCCGGGAGTCCGGCCCGGCCGCTGCAGAAGGCGGCCTCGGGCGGTGAACTGTCCCGGGTGATGCTGGCGCTGGAGGTCATCCTGTCCGACACGCACCCGGTGCCGACGCTGGTGTTCGACGAGATCGACGCCGGGATCGGCGGCCGGGCCGCGGTCGAGGTCGGCAAGCGGCTGGCCCGGCTCGCGGAGAAGGCCCAGGTGATCGTCGTGACGCACCTGCCGCAGGTTGCGGCGTTCGCGGACCGTCACGCCGTCGTGCTGAAGAGTGACGACGGCTCGGTCACCACCAGCGGGCTGGTCGCGCTCGACGACGACGCCCGGCTGAAGGAGTTGTCCCGGATGATGGCGGGCCTGGAGAACTCCGACGCGGCCCAGGCCCACGCCGAAGAACTTCTCGCCCTGGCCGCGGAAAGGCACGTCAGGAGCGGCAAAAAGCGGTCGAAACGGTAGACATCTGCCGCGGCGGCGCTCTAAAGTGCGGGTCCGCGCTCCGTCGCCATGGCAGGATGAGAGCGCGATGAAACTGCCCAGCCTGCGCCGAGCGCGACCTGCCGAACTGCCCGGAACCGTCGGGGTGGTCCGGCTGGACCGCCGCACCAAGAATCTCACCAAGCGGCTGAAACCGGGCGAGATCGCGGTCATCGACCATGTCGACCTGGATCGGGTCAGCGCCGAGGCGCTGGTGGACTGCCGGGTCGGCGCGGTGATGAACGTGTCCGACTCGATCAGCGGCCGCTATCCGAACCTCGGTCCCGAGATCCTGGTCGAGGCGGGTATCCCGCTGGTCGACGGGATCGGCCGTGAGGTGTTCTCGGTGCTGCACGAGGGCGAGCAGGTCCGGCTGCACGACGGGGTGCTGTACCGCGGCGAGGAGGTTGTCGCCAAGGGCACGTCGCAGGACAGCCAGACCGTCGCGGAGTTGATGGACGACGCCCGGGCCGGCCTGTCGACCCAGCTCGAGGCGTTCACCGCGAACACCCTGGAGTACCTGCGCCGCGAGCGCGACCTGCTGCTCGACGGCGTCGGCGTACCGGTGATCCACACGCCGATGGACGGCAAACACGTGCTGATCGTGGTCCGCGGCTACGACTACCGCGACGACCTGGTCGCGCTGCGGCCGTACATCCGCGAGTACCGGCCGGTGCTGATCGGCGTCGACGGCGGTGCGGACGCGCTGGTCGAGAACGGCTACGCGCCGGATCTGATCGTCGGCGACATGGACTCGGTCAAGGACGAGACGCTGAAGAGCGGTGCCGAGGTCGTCGTGCACGCCTACCGGGACGGCCGCGCGCCGGGCTCGGAGCGGCTGGAACGGCTCGGCGTCGACTCGGTCGAGTTCCCGGCCACCGGCACCAGCGAGGACGTCGCGATGCTGCTGGCCGACTCCAAGGGTGCCTCGCTGATCGTCGCGGTCGGTACGCACAACTCGCTGATCGAGTTCCTCGACAAAGGCCGGTCGGGGATGGCCAGCACCTTCATCACCCGGTTGCGGGTGGGCGCCAAACTGGTCGATGCCAAGGGCGTCAGCCGCCTGTACCGCAGCCGTGTCTCGACGCTCCAGGTGGTCTCGCTGATCGTGGCCGGCCTCTTCGCCCTCGGGGTGGCGATCTACGCCATCGACGCGGGCGGGATGCTCTGGTCGATCGGGCGGGCCCGTTGGAACGACCTCGTCTTCTGGATCCGGGAGCTGTTCACGTGATCGATTTCCGCTACCACATCGTCTCGATCGTGGCGATCTTCTTCGCGCTCGGTGCGGGTGTGGTGCTGGGCGCCGGCCCGCTGAAGGGTACCGGCAGCGAAATCGTCCAGGCCCAGGCCGACAAGGACCGGGCCTCGCTGGAGGACGCCCGGGCCCAGCTGATCCAGGCCAAGACGCTGGACAAGTACCGCGACGACTACGTCGCCAAGGTGACTGCCGGGCTGACGGACGGCAAGCTGAAGGGCAAGCGGGTCGCGATCGTGACGATGCCGCAGGCCGACGACGGCATGACCAGTTCGGTGCAGGACGCGCTGGCGAAGGCCGGGGCCCAGGTGACCACCCAGGTCTCGCTGACCGACAAGCTCTTCGATCCCAGCCAGCGTCAGCTGATCGAGCCGCTGGTGAACCAGTTGGTCACCGCCGACGTCACCTTCCCGGCGGACAGCACCACCTACCAGCGCGCCGGGCTGATCCTGGCCCGGGGCATCGTCGCCCGCGAGGAGGGCCGGCTGGTGGACAGCGAGGCCACCAAGATCATCAGCGGCCTGTCCGATTCGAAGCTGCTGTCGGTCAAGCCGACGCCGAAGGACCGGGCCAGCCTGGTTGTCGTGATCGCCGCCAAGCCACCGACGCCGGCGCCGGACAATTCGGCGTACAACGATGCGGTGAACCTGATCGACGGCCTGGACCTCGGTAGCGCCGGCGTGGTCGTCGCCGGAACGCCGGAGACCGCGCAGAACGGTGGCCTGCTGAAGTCCCTGCGCGGTGACTCCGAAGCCACCAAGATCGTCTCGTCGGTGGACGTGGCGAACTTGCCGAGTGGTCAGGCCACGGTCGTCTTCGCGCTGGCCGAGCAGGCCAGCGGCAAGGCCGGCCAGTACGGCGGTGTCGATGCCAAGAACGGGGTCGCCCCGGCCGCCGCCCAGGCCAAGAGCAACTGATCGCGATGGGACTCGGGAAGTTGAGCGCCGCATTTCTGGCCGCCGCCGCTACCGCCGGACTCGAGCGTGCGGCCGCGCGGCTGCCGAAGGAGAGCCGCGAGCCGTTCGAACGCACCAATCACCGCGGCGAATCCGTCACCCTGCTCGAAGGGCCGATCGCCGTTCTCGGTGCTCTCACCGGTGTCGCGGTCGCGCCTTCGACCACAGGCCGGGTGAAGGCCGCGGTGCTGTTGGCCGGCGCGGTGTCGGGTGCGGTCGGTGCCTACGACGATCTGGCCGGAACCACCCAGACCAAGGGTTTCCGCGGCCACCTGAGCGCTTTGCGCCGCGGCGAGGTGACGAGCGGTGCCGTGAAGATTCTCGGCGTCGGCGCCGCCGGTCTGGCCGCCGCTGCCCTCTTGCCCCGCCGTACGCCGGGGTTCGGCCGGGTGGTCGGTGTGGTCGCGGACGGCGCGTTGATCGCTGGTACGGCGAACCTGACCAACCTGATGGATCTCCGCCCCGGACGCGCGCTGAAGGCTGTTACCGCCTTGAGCGCGCCGGTCGCGCTGGTGAACGGCCCGGCTGCTGCGGTGGTCGGCGCGGCGGCTGCCTCGGCACCGTCGGACCTGGGCGAGCGCTCGATGCTGGGCGACTGCGGCGCGAACGGGCTGGGCGCCATCGCCGGCACCGCGTTGGCCGCATCCTTGCCCCGGCCGCTCAAGGTGCTGGCTCTGGGCGCAGTCGTCGCCCTCAACCTGGTCAGCGAGAAGGTCAGCTTCACCAAGGTGATCGCAGCCAACCCGACCCTCGACAAGCTCGACCAGTGGGGCCGACGACCCAGGTGATCAGAGCGCACGGCATTGCCCGGGCGGCGGTGATCGTTGCCGGGGTCACTGTGCTGGCTCGGGTGGTCGGGTTCGGGCGGTGGTTGGTCTTTTCGAAGACAGTCGGGGCGGGGTGTCTGGCGGATGCCTATGCGACGGCCAATCAGTTGCCCAACGTGCTGTTCGAGATCGTGGTTGGCGGTGCGCTGGCGGGAGCCGTGATCCCAGTGCTGGCCGGGCCGGTATCGAGGGGGGATCGGGCTGCGCAAGGGCGGATCATCGGTGCGCTGCTGTCGTGGTCCGTAGTGTTGCTGACTCCCTTTGCTGTAGTCGCTTGGTTGCTAGCTGGTCGCTACACCTCGGCGATGCTTGACGCGGGTCCGGAGTGCGGCAGTTCGGCTGCCACGGCCACGCGGATGTTGGTGATCTTCGTCCCGCAGGTGTTCGGCTACGCCGTGGCTGTTGTGGCTACGGCTGTTCTGCAGTCGCATCGGCGGTTCGCAGCCGGAGCTGTTGCGCCGTTGGTGTCCAGCCTGGTTGTCGTGGTCACGTACCTGCTGTTCGCCGTGCAGGCGCCGAGGGCGGATGAGGCGTCGCCGGGAGCTGCCAACCTGCTTGCCTGGGGTACTACCGCCGGTGTGCTCGCATTGGCCTTGACCGTGCTGGTGCCGATGCTTGCGCTTCGGCTGCCGATCAAGGCGACGCTGCGGCTAGACCCTGGCGTCGGCCCAGTACTGCGCAAGCTCGCTGCGGCTGGCCTTGCCGTACTGGTGGCTCAGCAGCTGGCCATTCTCGTCACTACCTACCTGGCAAACCACCGGGGGGCCGAGGGGAGCATCGCCGTCTACACCTGGGCGAATGCGGTCTACCTACTGCCGTACGCCGTGCTGGCTGTGCCGATCACTACTGCGGTGTTCCCGCGGCTGGCTGCTGCCTTCGAGGCGGGGGAGACCGCTGCCTTCGATCTGTACGCCGCAACCTCCACCCGGGCAGTCATGCTCGCTGGTGGAGCTGGGGCGGCGCTCCTAGTCGGTACAGCCGTACCAGTGGCTCGAATCTTCGCTTACGACAACGGCCGAGTGCAGGAGGCCCAGGCCTTGTCGCTGGGAGCCGGGCTGGTTGCGTTCGCTCCGGCTCTGATCGGCTTCGCCGTGCTGATGCATCTCGGCAGAGTGCTTTATGCACGGCAGGCCGGTCGCCAGGTTGCTGTCTTCACCGGGTTGGCATGGCTGGCTGTAGCCGCCGCAGGCCTCGTGCTGACGTTGCGGTGGGACGGACTGGACGCAGTAGGTGCGCTGGCTGCCGCCATGTCAGCCGGCATGGTTGCCGGAGCCGTCGTGCTACTGGTCGTGTTGCGCCGGATCGCCGGGTCTGGTGTTCTCGACGGACTTGCGCGGGCCACTATTGCCGCGCTGACAGGAGCCGTCTTGGCCGGTGCGGCGGGCTGGTTGGTAGCCCTGCCTGCGGGTGACGGCAGCTGGGGGAGTGCACTGGTGTTCTCGGTGCTGTCGGGTCTCGCCGTCGTGATCGTCTACGGCGCGGTCGCCGTGGCCCTGGATCGTCCGGATGCCCGGGCGGTGTTCCGACGTGGCGTCCCAACTGCTGTGGAGGAGAAGCGATGAGGATCGGGCTGCTGTTGGCGGAGGCCCGGGGCGGGATCGGGCAGCACGTCGCATCGCTGGTGCCGCGCTACAGGAAGGCCGGACACGAGGTCGTCGTCTGCGCACCGCGGGAAACAGCGGACCACTTCGACTTCAGTGCGGCCACCGTGGTCGGCGAGCCCGGGGGCCTGCGCGGCTGCGACGTCACCCATGCGCATGGCTACCGTGCGGGTTTGGCTGCGCTGCGTGACCGATCCCGGCTCCGGCCGCTTGTGGTGACTTGGCACAACGCCGTGCTTGTTCCAGGCGCGCGTGGCCTCGTGATGCGCCTTGGCCAGCGCCTGGTGGCCCGTGGAGCCGATCTGACGCTCGGAGCGTCCACTGACCTCGTGGAACTCGCCCGGAGCTTAGGAGCCCGTCAGGCCCGCCTGGCGCCAGTAGCGGCTCCTGCCATCCCAGACATCCGTACGCCGTCGGCCGCCGTCCGGGAGGCTCTGGACATCGGCGACGCGCCCCTGATCCTGACAGTAGGCCGCCTGGCTCCGCAGAAGGACTACCCGACTCTGCTGTCCGTGGCGGCTGAGGTGGCCAAGGACGAGCCCGGGGCGGTCTTCGCTGTCGTCGGTGACGGACCGCTACGGGACAACCTGCAGGCGCGGATCGACGGTGAATGCCTGCCAGTTCGGCTGCTGGGCCACCGCAACGACGTGGCAGATCTGCTTGGCGCCGCCGACGTGTTCCTCCTGACGTCGCATTGGGAGGCGCGGGCGCTGGTACTGCAGGAGGCGCTGCAGATTGGTGTACCGGTCGTGGCTACGGCTGTCGGGGGAGTGCCCGAGCTTGTCGGCGAGGCCGCCATACTGACTTTTCCGGGTGACACGCAGGGGCTTGCGGCCGGCGTACGGAGGGTGCTGGCAGAGCCGCACACGGCGTCCGGATTGCGCACAAAAGGCCTCGAGTTGGCCGCCAGGTGGCCGGACGAGGACGACGTCGCGAAGAATCTGCTCGCCATCTATGCGGGTCTCGTCGCGACTGCCCCTTGACAGCAGGTAGGCTGAAGGCCCGTGGATAGAGCTTCGTTCGGGCAGCAGACCAAGCACGTATTCGTCACCGGTGGCGTGGCGTCCAGTCTCGGCAAGGGGCTGACAGCGTCGAGCCTCGGCAGTCTGCTGACGGCACGGGGCATCCGGGTCACCATGCAGAAGCTTGATCCATACCTCAATGTGGATCCCGGCACCATGAACCCCTTCCAGCACGGCGAGGTGTTCGTCACCAACGACGGCGCCGAGACCGACCTGGACATCGGCCACTACGAGCGCTTCCTGGACCGGGATCTTTCGCAGGTCGCCAATGTGACCACCGGTCAGGTCTATTCGTCGGTGATCGCCAAGGAGCGGCGGGGTGAGTACCTCGGCGACACCGTCCAGGTGATCCCGCACATCACCAACGAGATCAAGGAACGGATGCTGGCGATGGCCGGCCCCGATGTGGACGTCGTCCTGCACGAGATCGGTGGCACGGTTGGTGACATCGAGTCACTGCCGTTCCTGGAGGCGGCCCGGCAGGTCCGGCACGACGTCGGCCGCGACAACGTCTTCTTCCTGCACATCTCGCTGGTCCCGTACCTGGCGCCGTCGGGTGAGCTGAAGACCAAGCCGACCCAGCACTCCGTGGCGCAACTGCGCTCGATCGGTATCCAGCCGGACGCGGTCGTCTGCCGGGCCGACCGGCCGATCCCGGACAGCGTCAAGCGCAAGATCTCGCTGATGTGCGACGTGGAGGTCGAGGCAGTGGTGGCCGCTGTCGACGCGCCGAGCATCTACGACATCCCGAAGGTGCTGCACGCCGAGGGCCTGGACGCGTACGTCGTCCGCCGGCTGAACCTGCCGTTCCGCGACGTCGACTGGACCCGCTGGGACGAGTTGCTCCGGGTCGTTCATCACCCGGCCGACGAGGTCAACGTGGCACTGGTCGGCAAGTACATCGACCTGCCGGACGCCTACCTGTCGGTGGCCGAGGCGCTCCGCGCGGGCGGCTTCCAGAACGACGCGCGGGTCAACCTGCGCTGGATCGCGTCCGATGAGTGCTCGACCCCGGAGGCGGCCGCCCGGCTGCTCGGTGACATGGACGCGGTCTGCATCCCGGGTGGGTTCGGCGTCCGCGGCATCGAAGGCAAGATCGGCGCGATCCGGTACGCCCGCGAGGCCGGCATCCCGATCCTCGGCCTGTGCCTCGGCCTGCAGTGCATGGTGATCGAGGTGGCCCGCGACCTGGCCGGCCTGATCGATGCGAACTCGAGCGAGTTCGACCCGGACGCCGAGGAGCCGGTGATCGCCACCATGGAGGAGCAGAAGCACATCGTCTCCGGCTCCGGCGATCTCGGCGGCACCATGCGGCTCGGCCTCTACCCGGCGAACCTGGCCGCCGGTTCGATCGTCCGCGACCTGTACGACGCCCCGTCGGTGCAGGAGCGACACCGGCACCGTTACGAGGTGAACAACGCCTACCGGGACAAGCTGGAGACGGCCGGTCTGGTCTTCAGCGGGCTGTCTCCGGACAACGAACTGGTCGAGTTCATCGAGCTGGACCGGTCGCTGCACCCGTACTTCGTGGCGACCCAGGCACATCCGGAGCTGAGGTCCCGGCCGACCAGGCCGCACCCGTTGTTCTCCGGTCTGATCGCGGCGGCGCTGAACCGCCAGCGCGAGTCCCGGCTGCCGGTCGAGGACGTCGCCGCACCCGACCACACAGCCGCCGGTAGGGATGTCTCGGGCAAGGATGCCTCGGGCAACGATGCCGGCAAGCCCAAGGCCGAGGCGGTGAAGGCCCGATGACGGTTCACCCGGAACTCAAGTACGGCGAGGACCTGCACGACACGCCCGAGTCCTGGCCGGTCACCGAGTCGGAGATCGCTTACGAAACCGGCCGCGTCATCGGCGTACGGTGGGACCGGATCGTTCCGCCCGGTGGCGGCGAGCCGTTCGTCCGGGACGTCGTGGACCATCCCGGTGCCGTCGGCGTGGTCGCGCTGGACGAGAACGAGCGGATGGTGCTGGTCCGGCAGTACCGTCACCCGGTCGGGTATCGCCTGCTCGAACCGCCGGCCGGCCTGCTCGACGTCGAAGGCGAGGACTACCGAGCCGCCGCCGAACGCGAACTCTGGGAGGAAGCCGCCACCAAGGCCGCGGACTGGCGGGTCCTGGTGGACGCCTTCACCTCACCGGGCATGACGAACGAAGCCGTTCGCATCTTCCTGGCCAGGGAACTCTCGGCCACCGACGAGGTGTACGACCGGCTGCACGAGGAAGCCGACATGGAGACCGTCTTCGCGCCGCTGGCCGATGTGGTCAAGGCGGTGCTCGCCGGCGACCTGCACAACCCGATCCTGGTGATGGGCGCTCTGGCCGCCTGGACCGCCCTGCACGGCGACGGCTTCTCCGCCCTCCGCCCCGCCGACGC
>JAWWOY010000461.1:0-30277 GCA_033851195.1 Kribbellaceae bacterium
CCCACCTTTGGATAGGTACACCCGGGGGGGTGACGGGAGGACACAGTTGTGACAGTCGGAGGCGTCGACACTTACTACGACTATGAAGAGCAGCAGTGGAAGAGCAGGAGGCTGGGTGGCGGACCGATCCGCCGGGGCCCGGTCTGCCCAGCACCACGCGCCGCTGACCATCAACCGGCCGAGCGGACCGGCCGCGGTCGAGAGCATGACGAGCGCGGCGAGCCGCCGGGCACGGACAGCGCCGCCGCAGTCTGACCCGAGAGCGTTTCAGCGGTATCTGCCAGACCTCACGAATCCTTCTCGGGCTCGCCGGCCGCTCCGGTGTGGCGGCCGGCATCGGTGCGGTGCGTCATCAGGCGGACCTGGTCGGTGTCGGCGGTGACCTGGTTGAGCTGGGTCGCCAGTGCCGGATGGCTGTCCGCGAGCCGATTGCGGACCTCAGCGAGTGGCCCCAGCAGGGCGGTGGAATCGTCGAGGCCGAGCGCCTCTTGGACCCTGTCGGCGCTCGCCTGCGAGTCCGGGTCAAGCCCGTCGAGCCCCGCGACCTGGCCGGCGAGGCGTCGCAGCGCCCCCGAATTGCTCCTTGCCCAGCCGGCGACCGCCCGGTCCCCGGCCCGCCGGTCCCGCGCGGCCTGCACCCGCTGTTCGCCCGTCAGGTGCGGCGCCGAGGCATCCGGGTTGAGCCGCAGATACCGGCGCTCGGCGGCCTGCCTGCTCGCCACCCCCAGCGCGGGTGCGATCTCTGCCCAACTCAATCCCAGTTCGCGGGCGGCGCCGATCAGTCGGGGCTCCCAGCGGGTCAGGTCGTCACGCAGGAGGCGAACAGTCTCCAGCGCCGACAAGAGCCGGCGCATCTCGGTCGCGCGGTCCGCATCGTCACCTGGGGGCTGATCGAGCCCGGCGAGCAGCCTCTCCAGGGTGGCGATCGCCTGCGGCCGGTCGCCTATCGCGCTGAACTCGTCCGGTGGCATGCTCAGCCCTTCCTGATGTGTCAGCTATCTGACGACTAGCCTATTCGTCAGCATTCGGATGACACCCTACAATGGAAGCCTTGTTAGCCGGCGGCGGTGCTGACGTCGTCGGCGAGCAGGCACCGGAGTTCGTCGGTGGAGGGCATCCGGCCGAGTTTGCGGAGCCGCTGGGACTGGGCCTTGCGCATCCCCTCGACCAGCCGGCGGGCCTCCCGGGCGTTGCCGAAGTTGGTGCCGTGCGCGATCCGGTCGAAGTACGCCGTCAGCGGTGGTCCGGCCGCCGGGTCCAGCAGGTAGTCGCCACCAGCAACCATTCTGCTGGTGATCAGCAGCAGTTCCTCGGCGCTGTAGTTCTCGAACTCGATGGTCTTGGAGAACCGGGACGCCAGGCCGGGGTTGGCGGCCAGGAAGTCGTTCATCTCGACGGTGTAGCCGGCCACGATGATGGCGATCTCGTCGCGGTGGTCCTCCATCAGCTTGACCAGCGCGTCGATCGCCTCCTGGCCGAAGTCGCCGCCGCTGCCAGCCGAGCGGGACAGCGTGTAGGCCTCGTCGATGAAGAGCACGCCGCCGAGCGACTTCTCGACGACCTGCGCCGTCTTCTCCGCGGTGTGGCCGATGTACTGGCCGACCAGATCGCGCCGCGATACCTCGGTGAAACCACCGTTCGGCAGCACCCCGAGCGACTTCAGCAGCTTGCCGTAGAGCCGGGCGACCGTGGTCTTCCCGGTGCCGGGCGCGCCCGCGAAGATCAGGTGGTGACTGACCCCGCCGATCGACAGCCCGGCCGCCCGGCGCCACTCGTTGACCTGGATCTCGTCCACCATCGCGTGCACCTCGGCCTTCACCCCGGGCAGCCCGACCATCGCGTCGAGGTCCCCGAGCAACTCCTCGACCGCGCCACCGGCTTCGGCGGGACGGGCGGAGGCCTTCTCGATCACCTCGACGGAGGCGCCCTCGGCGATGTCCAGCGCGGGTTGCCCGGTGTTGTCGGTCCGGCAGCCCTCGACGGTTCCGCCGCAGCCGGGGGCGAAGGTGAGGCCGGGCCCGCGGGTGTCGTGCACGGTCACCCGGCGGATGGTCGGCGTACTGCCGTGGGCGACGCCGATTCCCTCGCTGCCGGTGTGCGCGATCTCCGAGTCGGTCAGCTCGGGCCGGCTGTACTGGTAGACGTAGACGCCGCGGCCGCCACAGGACGTGATCGTGCAGCCGCGGATCAGCGGATCGGAGCCCAGGGCAACGACTATGCCGTCGCCGGAGATCTCGCTGACGCGGGTGTCGAGGATCCGCCCGCCGGCGCCCTCCACGACGATGCCGGTCTCGGCTCCGGCGATGGTGCACCTGTCGATGGTGAACGCAGTGCTGGCGTGCACGCCGATGGCAGGACGGGTCCTGCTGCGGAGACTGCACTGCGCCACGGTCAGCACGGTCCGGTCGACCGACACGGCCAGATTGTCAACGGCCCGTACGTCGAGTCCGCGGAGCGTGAGTTGTCCGTCGACGGCTCGGAGTGTCGGCCACTCCGCACCGGCACCGTCCAGCACAACGGTCGCCCCTGGCTCGGCCTGCAGGGTGACCGATCGCCCGTTGAGCTCGAGGGTCTCCGCGTAGGTCCCGGCGGCTATCGCGACCGTGGCTCCGTCGGGCGCCGCCAGCAAGGCGGAGCCGATGGTCGGATAGGAGCCGGGACGATCCGCCGCCACGGTGAGGACCCGCATCAGCTGGCCCGGTCGAGCAGCCAGCCGCGGTCGGCGGCCTTCACCCCGGCCTGGAACCGGCTGCGCGCACCGAGCCGGCTCATGATCTGCGAGACCATCCGCCGCACAGTCCGGACGGAGATGCCCAGCTGGGCGGCGGCGACCTCGTCGGTGACGCCGAGGGCGAGCAGCCGCAGCATCTCCCGGTCCCGCGGGGTCAGATCGGTGTCGACCGGCACGTCGCTGTCGGCCAGCGGCACCGCGTCGGGCCACACACGCTCGAACAGTTCGGTCGCGGTGGTCACCACGCTGAGCAGCCGGAGCACGGCCACGCTGCCGTTCGTGCTGTCGGCCGGCAGGACCGCGACCGAGCCGTCGATGATCAGCGCGTTCATGGGCACCTGCGGCATCGTCCGGACGGCGACACCCGCGACAGACATCGCCCCGAGGTGCCGGCACAGGGTCGGCGCGGTACGGGCCGTGTCCGGGTAGATGGCCCGGTAGCGAAGCCCGGGCCGTACGTCACGCGGACCGAAAGCAGGGCCGCACGGGGTGAGGTTGCTCATCACGATCACCTCGTCCCGGGCGTCGGCGAGCAGCGCCGCGATGCCGTCCTGGGCAGGGACCTGGTGGAAGCCGGTGGGGCGGTTCAGCAGTGAGACGGTCATGAGAAAGGGACCCCCAGAGGTAGCGTGGCGGCCACACCAGTGGTGTGCCGTCCATCGAGGCGTTCCGGCTCCACTCCGAACGAGCGAGCCATGGTGGTGAGGACGGTGATCGCCGTATCGAGCGTGGCCGGGTGGGCGGCGGCAACGCGCAGTACGGCATCGTGATGGGCGGGTTCAGGGGCGTCAGCCGGCGCGGTGACGGTGATGGCGATGGTCTGGGCGCTCCCGGTGCCAGTGCCGAGCAGCGCGTCGACCAAGGCTTGGGCGGTCGGCCGCGGCAGGGCGGCGAAGCCAGTGAGCCGGATGCAGACCTGCAGGACGGGTCCGGCGGCCCAGCTGGTCCAGCGTTCGCGGACTTGCCCACGGCCCGCATTCGCGTGCGCCAGGGCCCCGATCGAAGCCAGCGCATCGGACTCGTCGAGCGGCATGTTCTCGATCTGCTCGCGGTCGAACCGGCGGACCATCCGCCGCACGGTGTTCGCCAGCACCTGGCTGACCTGCTCGTCGGTCGCGATCTCGGGGGTCCGAGCTACACAGACCGCGATCCAGGCCCGTGGTGCCTGGTGCTGCTTGGTGCCGGTGTGCAGGACAAGCTGTACGGACACGCCAACCGGTTGTTCGTCAGCGGAGGCGGCGAAGGACCCCAGCCGAGGCAGTAGTTCGTGCTGTGCGTCGGCACCGACCCGCAGTACGACGCTCGCGCCGGCTGGACGGCTCAGCAACCCGTACGGCTGCTCCCGCACGGTCAAGGTGGTCGCCGTGGTCCGGCCACAGAACACACCGACCAGGTTCATCGCGGTGTCACCCGACAGGTCGATCCGCCGGTGGCGTACCAGGAAGCCGAGCAGTACGCCGGCCCAGCGGTACAGCCACATTCCGCGGAATCGTATGGCTGTCAGCAGGACCAGGGTGACGGCGGCAAGGCTGGTCAGGATCAGTGTCAGCCGAGAGCCGGCAGTAGCCGCACCAACGAGGACCAGCGCGAACTGCCAGCAGACGATCTGTCCGACCCGGACGGCCCGCTCTGGCTGGTCGGCTGCGTCGATGGTAGGAGCTGCAGGAGCTGGTGGCCCTTGCACCAGGAACGACCGGTCGCCCTGAGCCGGGGTAGGAGCCACAGCAGCAACGGGACGAGGCACCGGTACCTGCGGGACGGCCGCGCCCCGGGCGGTCGGCGTACCGACTGAGGTGGACTGGGGGACAGCAGCAACAGCGGGTGCGTAGGCAGCCTGCTGCCCCGGGGCAGGGGCGGCCGCGCCTGGGGGCCTCATGCGACCCTCGGGTTGTCGGGGCCAACCAGCTCGAGCTCTGCACGCCCAGCGACGCGTACTCGCCTGGCAGCGGCTGCCAGGTCGTCCTCTGACTCCGTGGCCAGCAGCAGCCGGTACGCGTGATCCCGCACCACCGGGTGCAGGGCGAACCGGCCAGGCGCAGGTTCTGACACGAGATGCCGGTCCAGCAACTCGTCCAACATCGACTCGACCTCCAGTCGGTCGGCGCCGACCAGTCGGGCCGCTTGCCGCGCGTCGAATTGGGGGGTCAAGCCAAGTAAGCGGTAGAACCTCCGGACCGGTTCCGAGAGCGCGTGGTAGGTCGGGTCGAACAGCGCGTGGACCTCGGCCAGCTCGTGGTACCGGCCGGCCTGGTTGTCCAGTCGGGCAGCCAGGCGAGCCGCGGTCCACGGCTGCCGGTCTCGCATCCGTTCGGCCAGTCGCCTCAGCGCCGCGGGATGCCCTGCACACCAGCGCACGGCCTCGTCACAAGCAACGAGCTGGGACGCCTCGGAAGTGGGCAGTACGTCGAGGCTGACCGCGGCGTCACGGTCCACCCCGTACAGCCGGGCCCGGCTGGTCACCAGCACCATGGAACCGGCCGTGTTCGGCAGCAGCTGCCGCACCTGGGCAGCATCCGCCACGTCGTCCAGAACCAGCAGGATCCGCCTACCGAGCGAGCGCCACAGCGCAGCCAGCTCGTCCGTTGCCGACGGCAAGGAAATCCCGGGTCCGCGGACCGCGTGGATCAACTTGCTCAGGGCGTCGACCGTGCTGACCGGGTCCTCGCGGTGGGTCCGCAGGTCCAGGTAGAACTTCCCGTCCGGGCAGTTCAGCTCGGCCGCTGCCTCCAGCGCGAACGCGGTCTTCCCGATCCCGGGCATCCCGTCGATCGTGACGACGCAGACCCGGTCGGAGGTCGCGGACCGCACCGCCACCAGCTCCGCCGACCGCCCGACGAATCCCGCGATCCGGCCGGGCAGGTCAGACCTGACGGTGGCGGCCGGACCCGGCTGGTGCGCGACCGGGGTCTCGTCGTTCAGGATCTCCTGGTGCAGGGCGGTCAGCTCCGCGCCCGGCTCGATGCCCAGGTCCCGCACCAGCACGGTCCGGGCCCGCTGGTACGCCGCCAGCGCGTCGTGGCGTCGGCCCGTCTGCCGGAGGGCGGACATCAGCCTCGTCCAGGCGAGCTCGCGCAGCGGGTCCTCGTCGGTAAGCGCCCGGAGCAACGAGATCGCGTCCGCGGACCGCCCGAGGGCCAGCTGTGCGTCGGCGAGGTCCTCTCGCAGGGCCCGGTGCAACTCCGTCAGCCGATCGACCGCGGAGGTCGCGTCGCCCGTCAACCCGTCGTACGGGCAGCCGCGCCACAGGCCGAGGGCGCGCTCGACCAGTTCGGCGGCCTCGGCCGCGGCGCCGGTGCTGAGCAGCTTGCGCGCCTGGTCCGACAGGCCGGCAGCGACATCGGCGTCCAGCTCGCCGGGCAGGACGCGGACCCGGTAGGCGCCCGGCCGGCTCTCGATCCGCTCGTCCGGGAGCGCCCGGCGCAACTGCCAGACGTAGGTCTTCAGGTTGCGCTGCGCCGAGGCGGGGATGTCCCGGCCGGCCCAGACGGCGTCGATCAGCTGGTCGGTGCTGACCCAGGCGTTCCGGTGCAGCAGGAGCAGCGTCAGCATGCTGGCGGGCTTGCCGCCGCAGACGTCGATCGGGAGTCCGTCCGGGCCGTCGACCTCGAGCGGGCCCAGCACCCGGAAAGCGATCCGGGCCGGTGTGTGCGCTGAGTGACCGTTCATGACACATACGATCCGTATCGACGATGACATTTCGATGACACACGAGGCCCCGAGTGCGCGTACTGGTGGTAGAGGACGACGAGGACCTGCGGATCGCGATCGCCGCGGGCCTGCGCACGGCCGCGCTGGCAGTGGACAGCGTGGCCGACATCGCAGCCGCCGACGAGGCGCTGTTCGTGAACTCCTACGACTGCGTGGTTTTCGACCGGATGCTGCCGGACGGCGACTCGATCGGCTACATTCGCAGCCGCCGGCAGGAAGGCTGGGCGGTACCGGTGCTGTTCCTGACCGCCCGGGACACCTTGGCGGACCGGGTGGACGGGTTCGAGCACGGCGGTGACGACTACCTGGTCAAACCGTTCGCCGTGCGGGAGTTGAACGCCCGGGTGCTGAGCCTGTGCCGCCGCGCCGGCACCGGCCGTCCACCGGTACTGCGGTACGCCGACGTCGAGGTGGACACCGGCCGGCGGGAGGTACGCCGCGCCGGCGTGCTGCTGACCCTGACCGCGAAGGAGTTCTCGGTGCTGGAGTACCTGATCGTCCGGCCCGGACAGGCGGTGTCCCGGTCCGAGCTGATCGAGCACTGCTGGGACTCGGCGGCGGACCCGATGTCCAACGTCGTGGACGCGACGATCAAGCGGCTGCGCAACAAGCTCAGGGGGCCCGAGCTGATCCAGGCCGTGCGCGGCCAGGGCTACCGGCTGGCCACCCCGGCGGACGCCGGATGAGGAGGCCGTCGGTCGAGCGGCTGCGGCGGTTGCGCTGGCGGCTGACCGCGATCTTCACCGTGATGAACACCCTCGGGCTGCTGGTGCTCGCGCCGCTGGTGATCATCCTGGACGCCAACCGGAGCGACGACGGGCTCAACGCCAGGCTCGACGTGGTCAGCCAGTCCGTGAGCCGGTTGATCACCGACAACGTCTCGCTCGGCCTGGAGCGGATCGCCCAGGATCCCCTGTACAACGAGTGCCCCGCGTTCATGGTGTTGCCAGGCGGTGCGCCGTCGTTCCCGGTCCAGCACAGCGGCAACCCGTGCACGCCGGTCGATCGCACAGTGCTTGACCAGGTCGCGACCGCGGCCGTGTCGAGCCACAGCACCGTCCGGACCGATCGCTTGGCGGTGACCGGCGGCGGCGTGCGGATCCTCGCCGTTCCGTTCAAGGACTCCAGTAACCGGTTCTCCGGGGCGGTGGTGTCCTGGGCCGACACCGAGAGCGAGAGCGCCCGCCACCGGAAACTGGTGATTGCCGTCCTGATCACCTGCGCTGTGCTGATCGGAGCGGCCGCACTGCTCGGATACTGGCTGTCCGGGCGGGCCATCCGTCCCGCGATGGCCGCACTCGAGCAGCAGGAAGTCCTGCTCGCCGAAACCGCACACGACCTGCGTACTCCGGTCGCCGGCCTCCGCGCATTGGCGGAGGCAGCGGTGCAGGATCCACAGCAGCGCGGCGACCTGCTGCCGAGAACCGTCCGCCTGGCAGGGCGGATGGGTGACATCATCGACGGCCTGCTGGTCCGGGCCCGATTGGCCGCGGGGGTCGAACAGTTGTCGATGCAGCTGGTCTGGCTGGACCAACTGGTGGCCGGTGTCGTCGAGGACACCCCGGCTGGCTCGGCGCGGGTGTCCGTGGTGACGGCACCGACCAAGGTCCGCGCTGATCCGGCTCTGCTGCAACGGGCGATCGGCAACCTGCTGGACAACGCTATGCGGCACGGCCGGGGGGCCGGTGGGCAGGCCGTGGTCACCGTGACGGTCGCGGACGGGCGGGTGACGGTTGCCGACCAGGGACCCGGGGTGGATCCGGCGATCGGCGACGACCTGTTCGAGCGGTTCACCAGCGGTGCGGGATCCTCCGGCCTCGGGCTGTCCATCGTGCGCTGGGTCGCGTTGTCGCACGGCGGCGACCTGAAGGTGTACAACGCCGACGAGGGCGGGGCCATCTTCGAGTTCCGGTTGCCGGTCGTGGCGGGTGGGTGAAGGGAACCTCGCGTCTCACCAGGCGGGTTTGGACCGGATCTGGATGGGCGCTGGACCAGCGCTGACCTAGCCTTCCTGCTGTGAAGCCACTCACAGAGCTGTGCCGTCGTCTCACGTTGCGTGACGTCCCCGGGGACAAGCAGCGTGGGCGAGCCGAGAGCTGGCGCCCCCGCGCCGCCCTGGCCGCGGTCGTCGCCGGCTGCGTGGGGATCACCGGCATCGCCGTGACCGGAGCCGGGAACGCCTCGCCGGGGGTGAAGTTCACCCAGGAGGGCCGCTACATCTACAACAGCGCGCTCGGCACGATCTTCCACATCAACGGCAACACCAAGAACGTCGACAGCCAGATCCCGCTGCCGGGAGCAGGCACGGGCACCCAGGTGGTCCAGTCGGATCAGAACGCCTACGTGCTGGCGCAGGGCCGGACCTACGAGTTCGGCAAGTCGAACCTCAAGGTGCGTGACCCTCAACCCGCGCCGCTGACGGAGCGCGCTGTCGGCCTGGAGGCCGCCGGCGCCGCCTTCGCGATCTACCGGCAGAACGGCCGGATCGTCCGGTTCAACGATCACCCCGCGGTGGCCGCGATCGGCGTACCAATCGGCCAGCCGGTGGTCACCTCGACCGGCACGGTCTGGGTGCACCGCCCGGACACCGGCCAGCTGTGTCACCTTCCGCTGGACGCCGACCGGCTGGCCTGCCCGGCCAAAGTCCCGCTCGGGCACACCGGCGCGTTGACCATGGTCGGCGACCAGGTGGTCTTCGTCGACACCACGGCCCGCGACCTGTACGCGGTGGACGACGGTGGCATCGGCCGGCAGGTCCCGCTGCCGTTGGCCGAGTTGCCCAGTACCGCGATCATCGCCTCGAACGACGTGGGCGGACGGGTGGCGATCGTCGACCCGCAGAAGAACCTGCTGCACCTGGTCGACACCGCCCAGCTGACCGGCGACAAGGCCGACGCGGCGCCGGTCAGCAAGCAGTTGCGCAAGGGCAGGTACGACCGGATCGCCTCGTCGGGCAACACCATCGCGCTGATCGACGAGAGCACCGACACGCTCGTCACGCTGGACCACAACGGGGACCAGAAGGGCGCGCGCAGGATCCCGCCGCCGTCGAAGAAGGCCAAGGTCGGCAACGGTGACGAGGCCGGGCTGTACCGGGGTGGCGACTCGCGGCTGTACGTGGCGAGCAAGTCCGGTGAGCAGGTGATGGTCGTCGACGACACCGGCGACGTGACGCCGGTCGACACGAGCAAGTCCCGCCCGGACAAGCAGAAGCCGCCGAAGCCGGGCGACCGCCCGACGACGATGCCGAGCAAGCCGGTGCCGCCGCCCGACCCGACCACGCCACCGGACCCGACCACGCCGCCGGACCCGCCCCGGACCGCCGACCCCAAGCCGGGCGACCGCCCAAGCAGCCAGCCGACCAACCGACGGGACCAGCCGCCGGCCGACAAGCCCAGCCCGCCTCTGTCGAAACCGGCGGTTCAGGCGAGCCGTCCAGGAGCCCCTCGCAGTGTCTCCGGCAAGGCCGGGACGGGCTCGGCCTATGTCACCTGGGAGGCAGCCGCGCCCAACGGAGCCGCCGTCACGCAGTACCGGGTGACTTGGAGCGGCGGCAGCCGGACGCTGGGTGGGTCCGCACGGAGCACGGACATCACCGGGCTGAAGAACGGCACCGGCTACACGTTCACGGTGCGTGCAGTGAACCGGGTCGGCTCAGGACCAGGCAGCAGTACTACGCGGCTCGTGCCTGACGGCGGCGCCGCCGATGCTCCGCCGAACTTCAAGGTGACCCCGGGGAGCCGGAAGGTCAGCTTGAGCTGGAGCAGGCCCAACCTGCACGGCGGGAAGCTGCAAAGCTACCAGTTCACGGCGTCCGGACCCGGTGAGCAGCAGAGTGACAGCGGCCTGAGTACGAGCCACACCTTCACCGGTCTGACCAACGGCGACAGTTATCTGGTGGAGGTCCAGGCGATCACTACTGATGCCAAGGGCAACTTGATCCGGGGCAAGACCGCCAGCCGGATCGTCACGGTGGGAAGCGGCGGCGGCGCCTCGACACCGACACTGCAGGCCGCGCGCGGTGCCAGTACATCGGCCGGGTCATGTAGTCCACCGGGATGCGCCTTCATCAAGGTCACCGGCACCGGGCTGCAGCCCAACACCGAATACTTCTTCCAGCCCTACACCACCCAGTTTCAACCGTCCAACCCGGGCGCATCGCTCACGACCGACTCCGCCGGGTCCATCACGATCACCGACCGGTTCGCCACCGACGTGCCGGGTCAGCAGGTCTGGGTGGTCGCCACCGCCGGCAGCGAGCGGGTCCAGTCCAACAAATTCACTTGGAGTAGCTGATGAGTGCCACGATCCCGCCCGGCGAGGCTTACCGCCTGGTCGCGGACAACCTGCAGAAGATCATCCACGGCAAGCCCGAGGTGGTTCGGCTGGCGCTCACCGCCCTGTTCGCCGAGGGCCACTTGCTGATCGAGGACGTGCCCGGGCTGGGCAAGACCACGCTGGCCCGGTGCATCGCCCGCAGCATCGACGCGAGCTGGAACCGGATCCAGTTCACCCCGGACCTGCTGCCCGGCGACATCACCGGCGTGATGGTCTACCACCAGGGCAACGAGACGTTCGAGTTCCACCCGGGCGGCATCTTCGCGAACGTGGTGGTCGCGGACGAGATCAACCGCGGTACGCCGAAAACGCAGTCCGCGCTGCTCGAGGTGATGGCCGAGCGCCGGGTCACGGTGGACTCGAACACCCGGGCGGTACCGGATCCCTTCTTGGTGATCGGCACCCAGAACCCGATCGAGATGGAAGGCACGTACCGCCTGCCGGAGGCGCAGCTGGACCGGTTCCTGATGCGCATCGAGATCGGCTACCCCGACCACGACGCCGAGGTACGGATCGTGCTCGGGGACACCGGCCGGGTCGGGCCGGACTCGCTCAGCCCGGTCATCGACGTACCGGCGCTGCGGAACGCGATCGCGGCGGTCAGATCGGTGCACGTCGACCCGGCGATCAGCTCGTACGCCGTGAAGCTGGCCGCGGCGACTCGTGAACACACGGCAGTCCGGTACGGCGCGAGCCCGCGCGGGAGCATCGCCCTGGTCCGGGCTGCTCGGGCCTACGCGGCGACCGACGGGCGGGCGTTCACCACCCCTGACGACGTCAAGCAGGTCGCGATGCCGGTGCTGGCCCACCGCCTGGTCCTCACCCCTGATGCGGAGCTGAGCCAGCGGCCACCGGCGTCCGTGGTGAACGAGGTGCTGGCCGCAACTCCCGCGCCGACCGCGAGCATGGGCATCGTCTGACCGAACTCGACTGGACGGGAGTGGGACAGATGCGACTGACTGGACGTGGAGTGGCGGTGCTGGTGGCCTCGATCGTCGCCTATGTGGTCGGCGAGTGGGCCGGCTACGCCTTCTTCCGGGCATTGGCCGGGCTCGGGCTCGGCGCCATCCTCGCCGCGACCGTGCTCACCGTGCGGCAGCCACTGGTATCCGTGCAGCGTGACCTCTCGCCTGATCGGGTCGAACGCGGACGACCGGCCCTGGCGACGTTGCGGGTGCGGAACACGGGTAGCCGGTGGCAGCCTGCTTTTGCCGCGCATGACTGCGCCGGCGATGCCCGTCAGCAGGTGCGCATCCGGCGACTCGGCCCAGACAGCGAAGCGACGTACCGGTATGAGCTGCCGACCTCGCGGCGTGGGCGGATCGAAGTCGGCCCGTTGACGCTCGAGCGGCGCGATCCCCTCGGCCTGGCGCGGAACAGCCTCGCCACTGGTGAGATCGCGACCCTCTGGGTGCACCCGAGACGGCACCCGACCCGCACGGTTGTCGCCGGCCGACCGCGGCACCATCACGTCGGACGGACCGCGGACGACTCGCTGCGCGGTTCCGCCGACCTCCGCGACGTCCGCCCGTACGTCGTGGGCGACGAGGTGCGGCACCTGCATTGGAAGGCGACGGCGCGCACCGGGCAGCTGATGGTGCGCGACTTCGTCGACCCGGACCAGCCCCGGTTGACCGTGCTGCTCGACACCAGGACCGAACCATTGCCGGCAGCAACTTTCGAGGAAGCCGTCGAGGTGGTCGCCTCGATCCTGTTCGCGGCATCGATGGCGGGGCACCGCTGCCGGTTGCTGACGTCCGAGGGCGTCGACCTGGCCGCTCCGGGTGGTGCGCTGGCGTCGCGGAAGTTCCTGGACGAGCTATGTGCCGCCAAGCAGAGCGACGACCGCGCCGGCGGGCTGCTGCCGCGTTCGCTGACCACCGGTGCTTCCAGTGGTGGTGCGATCGTGGTCGTCACTGGTGCGCGGGGGACTGCCAATGATCTTGCGCCGCTGCTGGTCCGGTACAGCTCGGTGACCGTGCTCGGCCTCGGCCCGGCGCGCGGCGTCGCGCCGATCCTGGGCGCGCGGGTGATCCTCGCCGGTGACGCGGGCGAGGCGCTGCGGCAGTGGAGCGGGGTGATCGGGTGAGCACCCGTCGGCGCACGATCGCGGTGATCGGCGCAGCGCTGCTCGCCGGTCTCTGCTTCAGTCCGGTCTTCGGGCTGACTGCGCTGGTCGTGCCGGTCGTCGTGGTGTGCCTGGTCGTCTGCGCGGTCACGGAGTTGTGCCGCTACCGCCCTGGCCTGCTGCCCTGGCGTCCCTTGCTGACGGTGCTGGGCGGTGTGCTCGCCATCATCGAGACGGTGCTCAGGGCAACGACTATCACCGGCCTCCCGACCGTGCAGTCCGTCCGCGCGCTCGGCCGTGGACTGACCTCCTGGCAGCTCACGCTAGAGTCCACCTGGCCCGCACGGCCCGACCCGGATCTTGTGGTGTTCATCCCGCTGCTGGTGCTGCTGGCCTGCCTGCTGGCGGTGGAGCTGCTCGACCGCACTCCGCCACTGGTTGCCGTTGTCCCCAGCCTGGTCGTGGTCGGAGTCAGCCAGGCCTACATCGCGGTGTCCGGGCTAACCGCTGTTCTGGTTGCCCTCGGCTACGGTCTGGTGGTTGTCGCCCTGCTCGTGCCGGATGGTGCCACCCGCACCGATCGAGCCCGGCGTACGGGTTCGTTCCCGCCGATTGCCGCTATGGCTGTGCTGACGGTGGTTGCGGTGGTCGGTGGAATGGTACTGAGTGTGCTGGACCCGGCCGAGCGAACGCCGTACACGCTGCAGCGGGCGCAGAGCGCGGCGGCTCCGGGCACCCGGCTGACGAGCCCGCTCGACGAGCTGGCGAGCCGACTCGACCAGCGGAACAAAGGCACTGTGGTCTTCCGGTACCAGTCGCCCGCCCCGGTCGGCCGCTGGCGGCTGGTGGCACTGGACGACTTCGACGGAGCCAACTGGACCACGAGCCACCCGTTCCTGCGACTGGGATCGGCGCTCACGCCGGGACCCGAGGTCCGGGTGGGGGTGACGACGCAGCACGCCAAGGTCGAGCTCAAGGGCCTGGCTGGGCCTTGGTTGCCGGGTCAGCTGTTGCCGTCGTCAGTCAACGGTGCTGCCGAGCCGCAGGTCGACCCGATCGGTGGCAGCCTGCTCACAGCGGAGCCACCGGACCAGTACGAGTTGACCTGGTCCAAGCCGAAGGTCGACGCCAAGCTGCTGGTCGGGGCCGGGATCGACGCGAAGGCCCCGCTCGGTGACCTGGGCGATGCGCCGAACGAGGTGACTGCCCTGGCCACGGACGCCCTCGGTGGGCGGCGGGCCACCTTTGCCACTGCGCTGGCGCTGGAGACGTACATGCGCAAGCGGTACAGGGTGGCCGTCGACTCGCCGCTGCCGACCGGGCACAGCTGGCCGCAACTGCGGCGGTTCCTGCTGGACGACGAACCCGGGACCAGCGAGCAGTTCGCGGCCGGTTATGTCGCCCTTGCCCGGTCCAACGGCATCCCGGCCCGGCTGGTGGTGGGATTCCGTGCGCCGGCGAAGCCTGATGCGGACGGCTGGTACACGGTTCACAACGGGGATGCCCTGGCGTGGCCAGAGGTAGCCGTCGACGGGGTCGGGTGGTGGCCGCTCGATCCGGCGGGACAAGCCGCGGCCGGGAAGACCGCAGTACCGGGTAGTGACACGGACGTGACGGACCAGGCGCGGGCAGATGTACCGCCCGTCAACCAGATCGAGGACCCGGCGGTGGCACCTCCACCGGCTTCGTCTGATGAGGACTGGAGCTGGGGCGGCTTCGAAGTGCCCGTGCTCTGGATCTTTGTGATGTCAGCCGCCTTGCTGTTGCTGTGGGTTTTCGGGGTGCCGCTGCTGAAGGTTGTCCGGGCGTTCCGGCGTCGTCGGCGTACGGGCAGTGCTGCAGTGGTTGGAGCGTGGGCAGAGGCGCGGGATCGGCTGCGTGCGCACGGCGTGGCTGTGACCTCCGGCATGACGGTCCGGGATCTCGCAGTGGCGGCTGCGGACGTGATAGACGACCGAGCCCGTGCAGGTCTGAGCAATGTCGCTCGCAGCGTCGACCACGCCTTGTGGTCCGGTGCAGTGGTGGGCCCGGAGGTCAGCAGAGAGGCCTGGGCCGGTGTGCGCGAGGTACGCCGAGGTCTGCGCTCCCGCCCCTGGACGGACCGCCTCCAAGCAGCTCTGGAACTCCGCAGCCTGTTCTAGCGATCGCAGGTTGCGCCGCGGATTGCCTTGGGCTGGCTGATGTAGATGGCGGTGCCGTCGGTGCCCTGGACTTCGAAGCAGTATTTGAGGCCGGGGGTGACCGGGACTCTCAAGGAGGTGCCGGTGCCTCTGTAGCTGGTCTGTGGTGGGCCGGTGCCGCCTTGCTCCGCTATGTTGACGGCGTACGTGAGCGGCTTGGAGCTGGCCCACTCCAGCAGCACCGAGGTGCCGTTGTCCCGCGGCTCTTTGAGCTCCACCTGAACCGCACTGGTGACTGTCGGCGTGGGTGTAGCGCTGAGGTTGACCGTAGCCACCGCAGGCGGAGGTGTGGCCTGCTGCGACTTCCATGGCTGCACCATGATCAGCACGACAGCCCCCAGAGCCACGGCCACGGTCGCACCGAGCACTAGGCCCTTCGAGGGCTTCCACCTGTTCTTCGGCGTCTTGACCGGCGGCGTCGTCCTGGCCGGCAGCGGCACGACCTGGGTGACCCGAGAGGCCGCCAGCTCATCGCGGAAGTCGTCGAAGTCGATGTCGTCGGTCTCAGGCTGTTCGGCGGACCACAGCAGGGTCTCGAACTCGTGGACTACCTCAGCAGCCTCCGGGCGATCACCTGGCTCTTTGGCCATCATCCGCATCAGCAGAGCGGTCAACGCCGCAGGTACGTCCCTGCCTGACACGTCCGGGACCGGCTCACGCAGCACGCGCAGTACGACATCGTCCGGTGACTCACCTGTCCTTGCAGGGAAGGGGGAATGCCCGGTCAGAGCCAGATAGAGCACGGCGCCCAGCCCGTAGACGTCCGCTTGCTCCGAGAGCTCGCCGTCCCGCAGTACTTCGGGTGCCGTGTACGCCGCGTCGCCCATCAGGTCCCGGGGGAAACGCAGCCGCAGCGCCAGGCCGAAGTCGCTCAGGGCAGGCTGACCACTAGGCCGCTCGAGCACATTAGCCGGGGTGACCCCGCCGTGAACCAGCCCGACGTCGTGCGCCTCGGCGAGCACGGAGGCGAGGATCTGCCCCAGGATGACGACGTCGCCGATCGGCAGCGGACGGGTCGCCACCAGGTCCGTGAGGGACTGCGGGCAGAACTCCATCCGCAACCCGGTCCGGCCGTCCGGCAGCTCGTCGAGCGACTCCACCAGCACGATCGACGGTGCCGACCGCAATCCCGCGAGCTTGGCCTGCTCCACCTCCAGACCGTTGTACGTACGCCGGTCCAGCGGCTGCGGGTACACCTTCAGCACGGCCGTCCGCCCACCGGCCGGCGGCGCCATCAGGTACACGGTGGCCACGGGCCCGGTGGCTCGCGGAACCAGCGCGCTGAGCGGGATCTCTGCCATCACCGTCATTTTCGCACCTCATCAGCTCGTGACATCTAGGTAGGCGCAGCCGTGTGCGATCAGGTAGCGCAGGTCGCCCAGGATCTCTCCGAGCGCATCCACCGGCTCGAGTTCCTGCCCCAGCTGAGCCGTCACCGTCGCCCGCAGCTCACAGCTGTGCCACACCGTCGGCGCCACCGAGCCCCACTGCCACAACTCGTAGCAGTCCGGATCGAGGATGGCCGCGGTCCCCAGGCCGGGAATGCCGACGGCATGCCCGTCCGGCTGCTCCGGGGTGTTGCCGAGGCCCACGAACAGCACATCCATCCGATGGGCCTTCGCGAACGCGGTCGCCGCCTCGGGATCGTCCGGCACAACGGCCACGACACCCTTGGCCACGAGCGCCTCCAGCTGCCGGCCGGGTTCAGTGAGTCCCGCGTCAGCTGCCTGCTTGGCGATGTCGTCCGCGGTCCAGTGGCCCTTGCCCGTCTCGGCTGTACCGTGCGAGAGAACCCAGATTCCGAAGGCCTCCTCATCCAACCGATGCTGCTGCCACCCGACCCGCACCACCTGCACCGGGTCATCGCCCGGCCGGAAACCGCCGTAGTGGCCGACCGGGAAAACCGAGCCGTTCATCGGATCCGCCTCCGGTCGAAGTAGGCCGCTCGTACACAGAGCAACGCATGTACGTTCGCCAGCACACCCGCCAGCACCTGCCGCGGCTCCACCTCCTCGGGGTTCGTCACCCCGGCCTGCTTCGCCACCATCGCCGCGTCGTGGCACCCGGTCCACAACTGCGGAGCCAACTGCGCCCAGAACCACACGTCGTACAGGGCGTTCGAGACCTGCACCACCGGCTGGTTCAGCAGCCCGATGGTCTGCAGCCACGGCTGTTCCGCATCCGGCCCGAGCCCGTGCATCAACGGGAACAACTGATGCTCCTCCGCGAACCGCACCGCGGACTCACCCCCGGGCTCCACCTCGAAGATCAGCCCGTCCGCGGTGATGCGATCCACGGTCTGCCCGATGCCGGCAGTCTCCAGCCCCAGCCGCTGAGCCGCAGCTGTCAGGGATGCCCGCGTGGGGCGGTCCTGGTCATCGATGCCATGCGCAAGCAACCAGACCGCGAATTCGCTGTCCTCGAGCTCGATCACATCGACACCGATCCGAACCTGCTGCCGGCGTTGGTCGGAGCCGGCCTCGGAGTAGAGCGCGCCGAGATCGTGCCCCACCGGCACCAGTAATGCGTCGTCAGTTCCCACGACCCCTCCTTGATGGACTTCCGTCGCCGATCGTAGGAGCTTCCGAGACTGGTTCTGACGAAGCGGCAGGAACCTGTCGCGGTGGTCCGGATCCGGTCCACTGACGGTCCAGCGCAGGTCTTTGCCGGCGGCCGGGCGTTGACCGCAAAAGGCCACGGCCGGTCTGGCGAAGGCAGGTCTGGCGAAGGTGGAGGCGAAGTCGAGAGCAAGGGTCGAGAGCAAGGAAGGCCGCAATGAACATCACTGGACTCCTCCGGGTCACCATCGCCACCCCTCAGCGCCGGCTCGATCTCGCACTGCCCGAGCAGGCCGCGGTGGCCGAGGTCCTGCCCGGCGTGCTGGCCAAGGCAGGCAGGCATCTCGCCGACGAGGGCGTACCGGGCGGTGGCTGGGTACTGCGCCGGTCGGACGGGATCGAACTCACACTGGGCCGTACCCTCGGCTCGCACCGGATCAGGGACGGCGAGATCCTGCACCTCGTCCCGCGGCGGCTCGAGTGGCCCGAACTCGAGTACGACGACCTGGTGGACGCCGTCGCGACCGGGGCCGGGAAGCTCGGCGTGGTCTGGTCTGCCTGGCACACCAGGATCGCCGGTCTGACGTGCGCTGTCACAGCGCTGCTGGTCGTTCTGTTGACCCTACTTCGGCTCGGCGCCCCGTGGTCGGAGCCCTCGGGATGGTTGCTGATGACCGCCGCGGTTCTGGTCGCTGCTGGTGTGACGCTGGCCAGGGTCGTGGGGGACTCGGGGGCCGGCGCCGTCGTGGGTGGCTTCGCCGTTCCGTTCGCCGTGCTGGGCGGGGGGTTGTTGCTGGCCGGTGACGCGGCTTGGCCGGCCATCGGGGCGCCCCAGATTCTGGCCGGCGCCGCGGCCCTCCTGCTGGTCGGCGTCGGATGCTACCTGGGGGTTGTCGACGGAGCCGTCGTGTTCGCGGGCGCGGTCACGACCGGCATTCTCGGTATCGCCGGCGGCTGGATCGGCACCTCGGGCTCCGTCGACGGCGCGGACGTCGCGGCGATACTTGGTGCCGCCCTGTTCGCTTTCTCGCCGCTACTCGCGTCGCTGGCCATCAGGTTGGGCCGGTTGCCGATGCCGATCCTGCCCCGAACGACAGCGGACCTCGTACGCGATGATCCACAACAGCCACGAAGGAAGGTCTACAGCGCGGTCGTCCGGGCGGACGGTCTGCTGACGGGAATGCTGGCAGGCCTGATGATGGTGCTGTCGACCTGTCAGGTGCTGCTCGTGCTGGCGGCCACGAGTTCCGGGACGATCCTGGTCTGCCTGCTGACCGTCGGCTGCCTGCTCCGGGCGAGGTTGTACCCCATCGTGAAGCAGCGGCTGTTGCTGCTCGTGCCGGGACTGGTCGGCTCGGCCGGCCTGGCGCTGGGACCGCTGACCAGGTGGTCTACCGATCCGGTACCGCTGATAGCTCCGCTGGTGCTGCTCGTCGCCGCCGCGGCGGTCTTCGTGGGGCTGCGTTACAGCACCCGTCGACCGAGCCCCTATCTCAGTCGTTACGCAGAGATCCTCGAGATCGTGGTCACCCTGGCTCTCATCCCGTCGGCCGCGGCGGTCCTGGGCCTGTACGGCGTCGTCCGGGGCTGGGGCGGCTGACATGGCGACCAGGAAGGATCAACTGCAGTCCCATCAGTTCTCCGTCCAGAGGATGGTCTCGGCTCTGGTCACGCGAGAGGCCGATCCGGAACAGCCGCCCTTCAAGCGGCCCCTCGCCGCTGCCTTCGGCAGCCTGGCGATCGTCGTGCTGGCGCTGGTCGTCGCGGGCGTCTACGGCTTGATCGTGCCCGGTGGGAACAAGGCCTGGCAGGCCGGTGACGTCGTGGTCGTGGAGAAGGAGACCGGGACCCGCTTCGTCTACGTCGACGGGCATCTCCACCCGGTGACGAACTACGTTTCCGCACTGCTTGCCTTAGGCAAACAAGGTGAGACCCGGAGAGTGTCGCAGCGGTCGCTGCTCGGTGTACCGCGGGGACCGCGGATCGGCATCGAGGACGCGCCGGACGCGCTGCCGGCGCGTGATCGACTGCTGTCGGGCGGGTGGACGCTGTGTTCGGAGCCCGCCCTGGACCCCAGCGGCGCCCAGACCAGCGAGTCGGTGCTGATGATCGGCCGGCAGCCGCGGACCGGGCGGTCGATGAACGACACGGCGATGCTCGTCGAGGTGATCGAGACGAAGGACCAGTACCTGATCAGCCAGGGGTATCGCCACCGCATCCTGAAGTCCGACACCACCACGGTCGGGCTGGCCCTCGGCTCTGAACCGTGGGCGCGGGTCGGGTCGGCGTTCGTCGCCGCGCTCCCCGACGGGCAGCCGATCGCACCGATCAAGTCGGCGGATATCGGTAGGCCGTCCAAGGCCGTGCCCGACCGGCCGGGCACATTGGTCGGCCAGCTGTTCGTAGTCCGGACCTCTGGTGGTGGCACGCAGCATTATCTGGCGACCAAGGACCGGTTGCGTCCCATCTCGGAGCTGCAGTTCGACATCCAGCGTGCCTACCGGCCGCTGACCGCGGCGTACAGGGGCAAGGCGCCGGCCGCGATCGAGCTTGGGCTGCTTTCGGTCGGTCAGGCGGAGCAGCCGTCCACCAGCACCGGTGAGGGACAGGCGCCTCGAAGCCGTCCGGAGTTCGTGGCACCTCGCGACGGGCTCGGTACCGTGTGCGCGGCGTTCGCGCCGGGGCAGCGAGTTCCTACGGTGTCCGTCGACGTCGCCATGCCGCCTCGGGACGCCGCTACCGCTACTGCCCGCCGCAGCAGGCTCGGCACCGCACTCGCCGATCGGGTAGTGATCGCGCCGGGAACGGCGGCGGTGGTCGAAGCGATGCCGTCGGACCAGGCGCCGGCCGGGACAGTATCGGTGGTGACGGACATGGGGCGGGCCTATCCCCTGGCCGACCCGAAGCTCCTCGATGCGCTGGGCTACGGCGGCGTCGAGCCGGTGCGGATTCCATCCCAACTGGTGGCCCGCATTCCCCAAGGAAGCAGCCTCGACCCAGCGGCAGCCACCAGACCCACCTCCTGACCCAGGTGCTGATCCCGCCTCCCCAAGCCCCAACTGCTTCAGGTGGCCGGAGCAACTTGCGGCGAACATGATGAAGACCCGGCTTGGAGCATCGTCCAAGCCGGGTCTTCACCGTGTGTTCAGTTGGCCAATCGGCGCGGTTGCTTCAGCCCGGCGGGCTCGGTCTCCTCCACCTTCCAGAGTTCCTCATCGAGCAGTTGCAATGTCTCTGCGTTCTGCTCCTTCTCCAGGCGCCTCCTGGTCGTCGCCGGTACGGACGGGAACGCTCCGGACCGGGTCTTACCGACCTTGCCTCGCAGGCCAACGGGGACACCCGGCGTCTCGCCGGTCTGCCGGTTGCGTGCACGCCCGCCCGGCCGGATGGCTCCGGCTCCCGGCTTTCCACCGCGTCCGCCACTGCCCGGCGCCATCGCGCCCGGCGGCATCATCGGAGGCGGCGTGCCAGCGCCACTGGCCGGCCCGGCCGTAGCAGGCACGCCAGTCGCCCCTGGCGCCACCGGAGGCCGACCGCTGGCAGCCTGCTGCGGTGTGGCCGTCTGCTCGCCCGCTCGCGGGATGGCTTGGTCACCTGCGGTGGGGATACCGACGCCCGGCCTGCCGCCCGCCAGGTGCCCACCCTGGAGGCCACCGCCACCAGGGCCACTGACTCCCGGCAACTTCGACTTGCCGCCGGCGCCGAGTTTCTGGCCGACCGGTGTCAGGCCGCTGCTCGGAGTCAGTGGTGGAAGCGGAGAGCCATCCACCGCTATACCAGTGCTGGGCAGTCCAGGGCCCGGCAGACCCGGTGTGGGCAAACCCGTCGGGAGTGGCGTGGGCTTCGGAAGCGTGTCCAGTCCCGCAAGACCTGTTCCACCCGGTCCTGTGGGCGACCCACCAGCCGCTCCAACTCCTGCTGCTCCTGCCCCGGTCGATCCCGCGCCGGCTCCGGTCGCTCCCGCGTCGGCTCCAGCCGGTCCCGCACCAGCCAAATCCCCGGGTGGCGCCCCCACGGTGGGCGCGCCACCCGGCCCGCCCGGCATCGCCGACGAAGGCCCGGCAGCCTGCTGCCCCGCCGACAACGTGGTCCCGGCCCCGGGGCCGTCCCATTTGAGTCCCTGTGCCGCGGCCGCTATCTGCTGTCCGGAGGTCTCGTACTTCTGAGCCAGCGCGTTGAGTCCTTGTCCAGCCTGCACCACGACTGGCCGCCAGGTCTGCAGGAACTGCTGTTCCGCGGCACTCCTCAGCATTGAAGCGCCCCCACCCCCCTTTCCCGCTGGGAGAGCCGGCGTCGAACCGTTGCCGTAGACGGCGTTGAACGCAGTCACAGCTTTGTCGAGATCAGCCTTGGCCTGGCCGGCACAAGAGGCGGCCAAGGTGATGACATCGGACAGAGTGAAAAGCGCGTCCGGTATCGAGACGCCGTCGCCCGATCGCCCGCTGGGCCTGCCGATGCTGTTGCGCGAGGCGGTGAGCGAGCTGGTGGTGGCGTCCGCAGCCTGCTGGAACAAGGACGAGTCGGCAGGACTCCGCCAGGAGTTCAGCAGATCACCGGCCAGCTTGGGAAAGGTCTCGATCACGCCGTCGATCGCCTGCCCCGCCTGGTTCCACATCGTTTCCGACGTCTTGAGTGGCACCTGGAGTTGTTTCTCGGACTGGGCAGAGGCGTCGATCTGGTTCATCGCGGCCTGCAGCGAAACAATGTCCCCGGCTTGCTTCGCCTGGTTGGTGTAGTCGTTGGCCATCAGTTGCCCTCCTTGCCGGCGGGTAGCAGTTGAGCGGCCACCACGCGTTGCCAGTCAAAGACCGGATCGACGGACGCTGGACCCTCCTGAGGTCGCAGCAGCGCCTGCATCCGCCCGTTGGTCAGATGCAGAAGACCCTTGTACTCCTGCCCTATCGCGGAGACGGCGGTCCGGTAGCCCGTCAGCCCTTGCGAGGTCGCCGTCATGTACCGCACCAGCAGCTCACGGGCTTGTCGCTCATTTGCCATGAAGGCTTTGCCCTCGTCCATCGTCCCCGCCGCGGCGGGGGACGCGGAGTTGTTCGCGACCTGCTTCATCGTCGAGGTGAAGCTGGTCACGATCCCATCCATGCCCGTGCTGAAGGGGTCGAACGCCTCGACCGCCGTGACGTTGATGTCGCCTTGACCCATCGATCCTCCTTTGTCAGTAGCGGATTGATCCGCTAGTGGTGTCGTGTCAGCCGGCCGGCTGATCGTCCGCCGGTGGGTGGGTGAGCTGGACGAGCTGGCTGTTGCCCTGCCGGTTGACCAGGTAGCCGCGCCCGGGTGGCATCGGCTGTGCTCGTAGACCGCCCAGCAGCGGCCCCTCCTCGCGGCTGCCGGACAGCAACAGGCCGGGGGAGCCCACCTCGCGCATGCGGGCCAGTACTGGCTCGAAGAGACCGCGCATCGCGCCTCCGGTTCGTCGTGCCACGAAGATCCGCAGCCCGATGTCGGCGGCCTGCGGAATGAACGGGACCAGTGGCATCAGCGGATGGGCCTCCGACGAGGCCACCAGGTCGTAGTCGTCGATGAGCAGGAAAAGGTCAGGCCCTTGCCACCACGAGCGGTCCCTCAACTGCTGTGGCGTCACCTCCGCACCGGGGAGGCGTCCCTCGAGGATCTGGACCACCCCGCCGATCAGGTTGGCTGTCACCTGGTGGTTCGTGCCGTAGCCGACCAGGTGCTCGCCCTCGACGCCGCCCAGCAGACTCCGGCGGTGGTCGACGACCACCATGCGCGCCTGGTCGGGGGTGTAGGTCTCCCGGATCCGCCCTGCGAGTGTGCGGAGGAATCCGCTCTTGCCGGAGCCGGTGTCGCCGAGCAGGATAAAGGTGGGATTGGCCGACGGGTCGAGCAGGACCGGGCCCAGACTGCGTTCGGCCACCCCGACGGCCAGGCCGGCCTCCGGCGAGCTCGCGCCGGCCACAGCCTCGTACGGAACGTCTGTCGGCAGGAGCTTGATGGTGGGCGCCGGCTCGCTGGGCCAGGCCGAGCGAACACTCTGCACCAGTTCGGAGAGACCGGCCGACACCCGTTCCGCACCGACCGGCTCGCGCAGTCGCGGTGCTGCGATGAGGAAGTGGTGCCTGGTGCTGGTCACACCTCTGCCCGGCGTCCGCTCCGGTACCTGGATGGCCGTCCGCCGGTCGACCAGAGAATCGGTGGGATCACCGAGCCGCAGTTCCAGCTTGGTGCCGCAGAGGTCGCGGACGTTGGTGCGCAGATCGAACCACCGGGCCACGCTGACCATCAGGTGCACCCCGTAGGCGAGTCCACGGGTGGCGATATCGGCCAGCAGGGGCTCGAGGTCCTCGAAGTCGTTGCGAATCGTCGCCCAGCCGTCCACGACCAAGAACACGTCACCGTACGGCGAGTCCGCGTGCTCGCCGCGGCGGCGCTGCTCACGGTAGGTCTCCATGCTGTCGATCCCGGCCCGCGCGAAGGCGTTCTCGCGGGCCGCGATGATGCCGACGACCTCGATCACCGTCCGGCGAACCGCGTTGACATCCTGCCGCCCGGCGACGCCGCCCACATGGGGCAGATCGCGGACGCCGCTCAGCACTCCGCCGCCGAAGTCGAGGCAGTAGAACTGGACTTCGGCCGGGGTGTGGGTCAGTGCCAGCCCGGTGATCAGGGTGACCAGCGTCGTGCTCTTGCCGCTCTGCGGGGAGCCTGCGACCGCCACGTGGCCGGCGCCTGCCGACAGATCGACGAGGAGCGGATCGCGGCGTTGCTCGAGCGGCCTGTCGACGATCCCGGCGAGGGTGGCGAGCCGTCCCGGCTGGAACGCGCTGCCCGAGGCCGGGCCGCCGGCAAGGCCGGCCAGCACATTTCCCAGGGATGGAGGAGCATCCAGCGGCGGCAGCCAGATCTGGTGCGCCGGGGTGCCCTTGCCCTCGAAGCGATCGACCAGGACGTCCATCAGGCTCTCGCCGATCGAGTCGTCGAAGGCGCCGTCCGGATCGGGCGCGATCTCCTCGGCCTCGTCCTCGACCGTGGCCGCCACATAACCGCTGGAGTAGTCGAGCAGTTCCACCGAGTCGTCGGCCGTCACAGGAAGTCCCCCGGCAGTCGGTCGGCGATGAACGCCGGAGACGTAGGCCGAACGGAACCGGTCCATCTGCTCGGTGCCGACGCGCAGGAAGCCGTGGCCCGGAGCGCGGGGCAGGTGGAAGGCGTCGTTGACGCCGAGCACGGTCCGGCTGTCGATGTCGGAGAACGTCCTCAACCCGATCCGGAAGGACAGGTGAGCCTCCAGCCCTCGCAGCCGCCCTTCTTCCAGTCGCTGGCTGGCCAGCAGCAGGTGGACGCCGAGCGAGCGTCCCACCCGGCCGATCTGGACGAACATGTCGATGAAGTCCGGGCGGGCGGTGAGCAACTCGCTGAACTCGTCGCAGATCACCAGCAGGGTGGGAACCTCTTCGAGCGGCGCGCCTGCCGCGCGAGCCTTCTCGTAGTCCCGGAGCGAGGAGAAGTTGCCCGCGGCCCGAAGGAGCTCCTGGCGCCGCAACAGCTCGCCGTTGATGGCGTCCGCCATCCGGTCCACCAGGTGGAGCTCCTCGGCGAGGTTGGTGATGACAGCGCTGGTGTGGGGCAGTTTGTCCAGCCGGGTGAAGGTCGCGCCGCCCTTGAAGTCGACCAGGGCGAAGTTCAGCGAGCGCGGCGGATGAGTGATCGCCAACGCGAGAACCAGGGTACGGAGCAGCTCGCTCTTGCCGGAGCCGGTGGCTCCGATCAGCAGACCGTGCGGTCCCATGCCTTCCTGTGCCGACTCCTTGAGGTCGAGCTCGATCGGCTGCCCGTCGGCTCGCAGCCCGAACCGGACCCGGAGCCGGTCACGGCTCGGACGCGGCAGCCAGGTGTCGTCCGGATCGAAGTCGAACGGGTCCCCGAGGTCGAGTAGCTCGGCCAGTCCCAGGTCCGCGCTGAGCGGCTGCTCACCGTGGGAGCCCGCGGTCAGGCGCAGCGGGGTCAGTTGCCGGGCCAGGCCCTCGACGGTGACGAGGTCGAGGCCGTCGGCACGACCGAGCCGTTGGTCACCCTCCATGGTCTCGGCCAACACGTTGCCATCGGCATCGACATCGAGACTGATGGCGCTCGAGTCGATGGCGCGGGGCGGGGGGAAGGTCAGGTCGAGGAGGGTGACCCCTTCGAGCCCGGCGCCGACCAGGAGATGGTCCGATCCGTCGGTGTCGCCACCGTCGACGATGACGACCAGGTGCGGGCCGCTGATCCGGCCTGCACCGTCCGGGTCGAACCTCGGCCGGTTGGCCAGCAGATCGTCGAGCATCGCTTCGAGTGCCGCGATCGACGGAGCGATCAGCCGCAGTGGCCCCAGCGCGTCGGTCCGTTCCGGATGCAGCGCGTGGGGCAGCCACTTGGCCCAGTCCCAGTCCGCGCGGCGGTCCGCGCCGGCGCAGATGGCGATCCGGAGGTTGTCCGGCGCATGCAGCGTGGCCAGCTGGGCGATCATCGCCCGGGCCAGGTCCGCGGAGCGTTTGCTGTCCCCGGGCAAGTAGATCCGGGCGAATCCGGTGACCGCGATGGCCAGCGGCAGCTCCGGAACCGTCGCGTACGTCGACACGAAGCGACGAAGGGCGAGTGCCGACAGGGGTTCAAGTCGTTCGAGCGGCTGGGTGTCCGGCGGCACGACAGCCGTCGCGGGTCCCTGGGGACCAACACCGATCCGGGTCACGCCGAAGTCTGAGTCGTCCTGCCGGCGTTCCCAGAGCCGGTAGCTGCCGGCCAGTGCCCACAACGAACGCGGGTCGGGGTGAACATAGCTCAGGGCATCCCGCTGCTGGTCGATCGAACGGCCCAGACGCAGTCGTTGCTGGGCGAGCTGGCGCAGATAGGTGCGCCGGGCCTGGCCCATCTCGACCTTGCCCGCTCCGCCGCGGTTCATCATGCCGACCACGATCATGCCCACCATGGCGAGCCCGAAGAGGCCGAAGATGACGTAGCGCAGCCCGCTGGCGATGCTGCCGGAGGACATCAGCATCATCGCGCCCATCATCGCCACCATGGGCAGCACCATCAGCACTTGCGCCCACTGCCGCCCGCCGGGCTCAGGCACCTCGGGGGGTGCCTCGAGCAACAACTCGCCACTGGGCAGCTCCGGGACTGGGCGCCGCATCGGCCGCCGGACCACCACTGTTGCCATCGTCGAGAACCTCCTGCCGAGATCGATCTGACTGTGTGATCGTCACCCGGGACCGCTGCGTCGTGAGCCAAGTGGCAGGAACGTGTCGTCGTCTCCGCCCCGTCGCTTGCGCTGCCTACGGTTTCAGCGGAAGCACCAGAACAGGAAGGAGTGAGTGATGTCCACCTTTATTCAGGGCCTCACAGACCAGATGGCGCACCACGCCAACCAGACGTTGGCGTACGGCGATCTGCTCGGCGAGAACGGCAACCGTGCCAACGTCACGACCGTGGACCTCGGGGCGTCGTTCAGGGGACCCGCCTACCAGTCCAACGTCTCGGGCGTCGATGGCTGGTTGCAGGCCGCGCAGCTCAAGGGCCGGGACCTGGCGCACATGCAGGGACAGGGCGGTCACCAGATGACCGGCCACTACGAGGAGCACGGCTCGTACATGCTCCAGCAGATGTCGACCGTCGCCCTGCCGACCGCCTGATCGGCATCGGCACCGAGAGAAAGGACAAACCCCGATGAGCGAGATTTTCCAGATGTTCGGTGGGATGGCGGATGGCGCCCAGGGCTACCGCAACACCGGACAGGAGCGGATTACGGCTGCCGAGGACCACATCAGCGCGGCCGCCGGCCTGGAGAGCGGTGCGTGGACGGACCCCGCGTACAACGACTACTTCATCAACGCCAAGCTGGGAGCCAACATGACTCACCAGCACGGCGTCGACCTCACCAACCGAGGCTCAGTCGTCGACCAGTGCAGGATGGACGGCGAGAGCACTCTGGCGACCTGCCGGGGTATCGCCCAGAGTCTCATCGTCTGAGTGCACCCGGTACCCGTCGAACAAGGAGCCCCCGGCCATCCGGCCGGGGGCTCCTTGCGTTGCTGGGTCAGTCCGGCCGGGTGAACAGATACTCCGGAGGCAGGTCGACCGCGGCGGGGCAGCCGCTACGGCCAACGGTCGTTCGGCTCGCGGACCAGCGCCTTCTCCGGCCGGCCACGAGGAGCGAGCTGACGAGCACGGTGAGCAGAGTTCCGCCGACGGCGAGCGCGGTGATCCACCGCGCGTCCAGACCGGCCGAACGCCACCAAGCGGCAACCGCCAGTTGATGCTCGTCGGGAGGCGGCGCGGTCATCGGTGGGATCACCCTGGCCGGGGAACCGATCATCGGTTCGGTGACGGCTCGATAAGGATCCACGATCCCCGCCCCGTACTGCGTACTGTCGCTACCGCCGCGCGCCAATGTGGCAGTGGCCATCAGCCGCTGGACGACCTGCTGAGCGGTGAGCTTGGGCCACGCCGCCCGCACGAGAGCGGCAGTGCCGGCGACGAAGGGTGCGGCGAAGCTGGTGCCGTCGACATAGGCATGTCCGGTCCGTCTGGTCGCCGCCAGGACCGACCCACCTGGCGCGACCAGGTCGACATAGGGACCGGTCTGTGAGCTCTGCAGCCGCGCACCGGCGTTGTCGACGGCACCGACGCCCAGGACTCCGGGGTACGAGGCGGGGTACGAGGGCAGCTGCCCGCTCTCGGCGCTCTGCTGGTTGCCGACGGCGGCCACGACGACCACGTCGCGCTTGACCGCATAGTCGACGGCTTGCCGGACCGGCGCCAGGTCGCGGTTCCCTGACATCGATAGATTGATCACCCGGGCGCCCTGGCCGACGGCGTACCTGATGCCCTTGGCAAGGATCGCCGGATCGATCAGCTCGGTCTGGCCCGTGTCACTCGTCTCGCGTTCGCTGACTCGGACCGGAAGGATCCGGGCACCTGGTGCGACGCCCGCGAAACCGATTCCGGTTGCGGTGTCCGCGGCGATGATACTGGCGACCGCGGTGCCGTGGGAGACGCAGTCGTAGTTGCCTGGCAGTGTGCCGACGAGGTAGAAGTCACGGCCGCGCAGCACCTTTCCGGGACGGCTGAGCTGGGGGTGGTCGGAATCGACACCGGAGTCCACCACGGCGACGGTGACACCGTTGCCGGTGCTGAAAGGCCAGGCCCGCTGAGGTTTCAGCAGTTGCTGCGCCCAAGGGAGCAACCGCTCCGGGCTCCGGCCGGGCTCTGGGTTCGTACAGGCACCCCGCGGTGGGGCAGCCGCTGCTGGAGCGACCACCGGAGCCCCGATCACTAGTGGTGTGTCTGGCAGATAGCTTTGCGCTGGCGGCGTCCAGGCGGGCACCTCGCGGCGTTGGAAAAGGAGCCACGATGAACCCCGCATCGAGGCTCCTTCTCCGCCTTGCGATGCACCCACCTGACCACCGGACTTATTGCGCGGATTTCGGGTTCGGGACACTAGTCGGTGGAGAGGCGGTCGTAGGTGACGCGGTCGTCCAGGGTGTTGTCGCCGAGGGGAAAGGCGGCGCTCGGTGCCGACGTGACGGAAGCCTGCTGATTCGGCGACCCGGCGGGACGCCTTGTTGGTGGCCGCCGTCCTGATCACCAGCTTCAGGCCCCCGAAACCGTTCTGGGAGGCCGGGGCGAAGTACCCAGTCCGCGATGCGCCGGATCGCTTCTGAGATCACCCCGCGGCCCTGCGCGTCCGGGTGGCCCCAGTAGCCCAGTTCACCGTCGCGGACGCGTTCGTCGCCGACGTTGAACAGGGTCACGTTGCCTAGTCCGAGGTCGGTCTCAAGGTCGGCGACGCATCAGTTGAACCGCAGTCCGGTGGAGGCCTGGGTCCGGATGTGGGAGAGCAGCCAGCGAGCCCGGTCCAGACCGAACGGCTGGTGGATGAACGGCAGGAAGTGTGCCGTCGCCTCGTTCGTGCGCGCCGCCGAGATCCGTTCCAACTCATCATCGCGCCAGGACCGCAGCCGCACCTTCGGCGTCTCCAGCACCGGGTTCTCGAGCCAGGGCGTCTGCGGCCGCCGCTTGTCGCCGGCCTCGATCCAGCCGGTCCAGGCGTCGATCCGCTCGCCGCGCTGCTCGAGCAGGCCGGGGATCATCGGGCCGAAGTGGAAGCCGACCGCCCAGGCGACCCGGCGGGACCCCCAGTTGCCGACGTTCGCGCGCCAGTGCACCACGCCGAAACCGCGCTCGCCGAAGCCCCAGTCCAGGATCAGCCGGGCAGCCCTGGCGGCGACACCGCGGCCGCGTGCCGCCGGTGACAGGCCGTATGCGATCTCGGCGTTGCCGTCGCTGTCCGGCCGAAGGCTGATCGAGCCGACGAACCGGCCGTCGTACTCGATGGCGAAGCGGAGGTCGGTGTCGTTCTCCCAACCGGCCGGAACCTTGGTGGAGATCGACTCGATCGCCTGCTGGTCGCCGTACGGGACCGGGACGCTCGTCCAGCGGACGCTCTCGGGGTCGTTGCACTGCTCGACCAAAGCCGGTACGTCGGAACGTCGCAGCGCCCGGAGAGTCACTACGTCATCGGTCAGGACAGGCACATCGATGGGTTCGGGCACGGCCGTAGTCTCCCGAGCGGAGCCCGCCCGGGCAAACCGAATTACCGGCCGACGGGGGAGAGGCCGAGTTGGCGGCCGAGCAGGCCGCGTGGACGGCCACCGAGGCGTTCGGCGATCTGGCTCAGCAC
>JAWWOY010001082.1:0-2875 GCA_033851195.1 Kribbellaceae bacterium
CGTGTGAATGTGGGCCCACTCGGGCGCCAAGCTCATATGCCTCGCGGAAACACGTCAGCGCGAGCTCGATGTCGAGCTGATATCTCGCGGCGATACCGCCGTAGCAGCAGGCGTACACGCTGGCGAACGGCCCCATCATTTCCTGATACGGCGCCGCCCATTCCAGCAGCCGGTGGGCCTCATCGAATTCGAAGCGGCAAATCGCGGCGAACGCCGCGACGTTTCCCGCCACCCCCGCCACCCGCGGAGGCAACGTGTCGGGGCGCGACATCGCCTCGGCAACAAGCGCGTCCACGCCGTCGACTCGGTCGGCGTGTATCTCCGCAACACCGCGCACGACGTCGGCTTCCGCTCGTAGATCCGCCCGCACAGTCTCGGAGGGCTCCGCGCCGTCCACGGCCGCCTCGAACCGATTCAGCGCGGCGTTGGCGGGTGCCGAGTGCTGCAGGAGGATATGTGCCCAGGCGAGGTCGAGTTGCAGGCGTGGTCGCGACGCCACCACGCGGGGCGGCAACTTGTCGATGATTCCGAGGAGAGTGGTCATCTTGGACTGCTCGAGCAGCCTGGTCTCATCCTCTTCGACCAATTGAACTGCGGTTTCGGGATCACCCGCAGCCAGGGCGTGGTCGACGGCTTCGTTGAGGTGTCCATGTTCGGCGAACCAGGAAGACGCGCAGCTGTGAAGCCGCCCGATCCCGTCGGGGCGGTCACGTTCGAGTCGTCGGCGCAGGAACTCCGCGAACATCTGGTGGTACCGAAACCACCCCGGATCGCCCTCTACCTGTTGGAGGAACAACCCACGGCGCTCGACTTCCTCGAGCATCGCCTTCCCGCGCGCCGTCTGCGCCAGCACGCATGCCAACTCGCCGCACGTTCGCTCGGTGATCGACGTGGCGAGTATGAAGTCGGCCATCTCCGGTTCAAGGGCGTCGAGGACATTCTCGGCGAGGAACTCGCCGATCACGTCGTTCGCGCCGGACAGTCCGCTCATCAGACGGTCGGCGTCGGCGCCCGCCCGCAGGGACAGCGTGGCCAACTGCAACGCGGCGGCCCAGCCGTCGGTCGAAGTCGTCAGAGCATTCACATCGGCTCCGGACAGCTTCAAGCCGCCGATATCGTTGAAAAACGAGTGTGCTTCCGACTCGTCGAAACGCAGTGAACCGCCATCTATCTCGACTATTTCGTCGTGGATGCGCAGCTTGCTCACTGGCAGCCCCGCGCGCGACCAGCTTGTCACGATGATCTGCAGGTGGTGGCACCCGTGCTCGAGCAGGAAGCCGAGGGCAGCCGTGGTCCCGGTGTCCGAGACGCGATGCCAGTCGTCGATCACGAGCGCGATCCGATCGTCCTTCTCGTGTATCTCGTCGATCAGGGAGGTCAGCACATAGCGACCCGCATCGTCGCCGTGCTCCTCGAGCACCTCGCACAACGACGCGGCGAGCTCAGGCCGGACCCGCCGGATCGACTCCAGCAGGTGGGCGAGGAACCACACGACGTTGTTGTCGTCCTCGTCGATGGTCAGCCAACCCACCGCAAGGCCGTCGTGCACGAGTTCTTCGCGCCACTGCGCGGCGAGCGTGCTCTTACCGAATCCGGACGGTGCGTGAATGAGGACGAGCCGTCGCCGACCGCCTGCGCGCAGCACGTCGATCAGCCGGTCGCGGGCGAGCAGCGTCCGTGCTGCGACAGGGGGACGGTACTTCGTCGCAGGCGTCGGCGGTGTCGGTGTCAGCGTGTTTTCGCGCCGAGGTGCCTGCCACACCCCGGTCGATTCGCGGCGCTCCACGCCAAGCTCCACGGGTCGGGCCATCTCATCGACTGCGACTCCACTGCCGCGTTGGGTCTCGCGAAGCTCGTTGCCGAACTGCGCCGCGCCGGCTGGACGATCGGTAGGGTCGCGGGACATGGCCCGTTCGATGATCGCGGCCACATCGCCGGGCAGCCCGTGCTCTCGCAGATCCGGTATGGGCTGCGACGTGATTCGCAGAAACTGAGCAACGACCTTTTCGCCGCTGCGGCGCTCGTAAGCCGCATGTCCGGTAAGCGCGCAGAACAGCGTTGCGCCAAGGGAATACACGTCGGACAGCTCCGTCGGCGTCCCGCCCTCGAGCACTTCGGGCGCGGTGAAAGCGGGCGAACCGGTGATTACCCCGGTGGCGGTCTGGAACCCGCCTGCGATCCTGGCGATGCCGAAATCGGTCAGCTGGGGTTCGCCGTAATCGGTCAGCAGGATGTTGGCGGGCTTGACATCGCGATGCAACGTCCCGACTTGATGAGCTGCGTCAAGCGCACCGGCGAGCTTGACGCAGATGCTCAATGCCTCGCTCCAGTCGAGTGGTCCGTGCTTGCGGATCACGGCCTCGAGCGAATCCTTCGCGTGGTATGGCATCACGATGAACGGCCTGCCGCTCGCGGTCGTGCCGACCTCCAGGATCTGCACGATGTGGGGGTGTCCCGAAAGGCGGCCCATCGCGCGCTGTTCGCGCATGAAGCGGTCGACGTTGTCGGGGTCGAGGTCAGAACTCAGCACCTTGACGGCCACCGTGCGGTCGAGGGACGTCTGGACGCAGCGGTACACGACACCGAATCCGCCGTGTCCTATCTCGGTGATGTCGTCGAATCCCACGTTGCGCAGTTCCGCGGGGGTCTCAGGGACGAGATCCCCTTGTGTCGCATACGGATCGACGCCTGCCATCGATGGTCACAGTCCTCGAACGTCACAATAACGCCGAGAAGTTCGGCGGAGGCGGTAATCGGCACCTTCACCTGGCACGGCGGGCTAACCGCTCGGGCTCACAGATGAGGATGCTCTTGCCGTCCGGCCGGATCCAGCCGCGGCTGGTGAAGTCTGACAACGTCTTGTTGACCGTTTCCC
>JAWWOY010000504.1:0-9651 GCA_033851195.1 Kribbellaceae bacterium
GCCGCGCCGTCCATCTCGGCGGATTCCTCGATCTCCTTCGGCACCTCGCTCAGTGCGGCCGAGTAGACCAGCATCGAGAACGCCGTACCGCGCCAGATGTTGGCGATCGAGACCGCGACGATCGGGGCGCCGTACAGCCAGTCCTGGCCGTGCAGCCCGACCTTCTCCAGGATCACGTTCAGGGTGCCGTCGGAGTTCAGGAACGCGCTCAGCAGGTACGCCGCGACCACCTCGGGCAGCACCCACGCGCCGATCACGGCGGTCCCGACCAGGCTGCGGATCGTCCGGGTGGAGCGCCGCATCAGCAGCGCCAGGCCCAGCCCGAGAGTGTTCTGGCCGATGATCGCCGATACCACGGTGAAGACCAGCGTCAGCCAGATCGAGTTGATGAACGCGCTGCTGCCGAAGGCCTGGCGAAAGTTGGCCAGGCCGATGAACTTCACGTTCGCCGCGCCCGGGCCGGTCAGCGCCATGTTCGTGAACGCGGCGTACAGGCAGTAGATGATCGGACCGGCCAGGAACACCAGCATCAGGGCGATGGAAGGGGCCAAGGGCAACATCTTGAGCAGCTTCGCGCCCTTCGGCGGGCCGGTCCGCCCGGCGGACTTGCCGCCGGGCGTACCGGTTACCGCGGAGGTGGAGGCGACTGTCATCAGGGGGTCGCCTCCGTCACTGGCTCTGCGTGGTCGTCTTGTCCGCGCCGACGATGCTCTTGACGTTGTCGTCATAGTTCTTGGCGGCCTGGTCCGGCGTGGACTGCCCGGTCATCACCGCCTCCATCGCGGTGATGATCTCGTTCGACACCTTCGGGTACTCCGGCAGTGCCGGCCGGTAGACGGTGACCGGGACCAGGTCGGTGAAGAACTGGGTGCTCTTCGACGACGCCCGGTACGTCGGGTCCGAGGCCACGTCCTTGCGAACCGCGATCTGGGCTCCGTCGGTGTCGTACTTCGCCGCGTTCTTCTGCGTCTGCAGGCTCTGGATGAACTTCCAGGCCGCGTCCGAGGACTTCGACTTGGCCGGGATCGCCCAGGTCCAGCCGCCGGACAGGCTGACCTTGCCCTTGCCGTCGCCGTTCTGGGTCGGCATCGCGGCCTGACCGAGCACGCTGGACCACTGCGGCCACGGCTTGGCGCCGGTCTTCAGCCAGTTGCTGTAGAGCCAGGAGCCGTCCAGCGCGATCGCGAGCTTGCTGTTCGGCATCAGGTCGCTGCCGACCTTGTTGCCCCAGTTCGGGTCGAGGGACTGCTTCGGCTGCGGCGCCAGGCCCTCGGTGAAGATCGTCTTGATGAAGTTCAGCGAGTCCTTGAAGCCCTGGCTGCCGACCACCCACTTGGACTGGTTGAAGTTGTACAGCGGGTCCTTGGTGCCGTAGAGCAGCATCTCCAGGCCCTGCATGGCCGAGGCCTCACCCATCGGCTTGCCCGAGTACACGTTCAGCGGGATCACGCCGGGCACCTTGGCCTTGATGGCCCGGGCCGCGGTCAACACGTCGTCCCAGGTCTTCGGCTGCCAGTCCGCCGGCAGGCCGGCCTTGGCAAAGATCTGCTTGTTGTACCAGAGCGCCCGGGTGTCGGTACCGTCCGGGACGCCGTAGGTCTTGCCGTCCTGGCCCTTCGCCGCGCCCTTGGCGCTGTCCTGGAACTGGCTCCAGTCGGCCCAGTTCTTGATGTAGTCGTCCAGCGGCTTCAGGTAGCCCGCGGTGATGTCGGAGTTGATCAGGAAGGTGTCCTCGTAGACGATGTCCGGCGCCGTGTTCGCCGACCGCATCATCAACTGCAGTTTGGTGTAGTAGTCGTTCTCACTGGCCACGATCGGGACGATCTCGACCTTCGAGCCCGGGTTGGCCGCCTCATACTCGGCCTTCGCCCCGGTGAGGAAGTTCTTCATCACCGTGCCGGGGCCGAACTGCTGATAAGCGATCTTGATGTTGGCCGGACCAGAGCTCTGCGAGCCACTCGCATCCGGCGTCTTGGTCGTCGAGCCCTGACCGCAGGCCGAGACCCCCAGCAGGAGTGTGCCGAGGGCGAGTACACCCGCCCGCTTGAAACCTTTCGTCATGACCATCCACCTTCAGGGAAATCGTTGTCATCCCAGTCCGACAGCCCCAGCCACGCGGGCTTTTCGTGACCGTAGGAGTCTCACACCACCGAAGTCAATGGTTGACAGACAACGTTGTCTCTGCTGCGCGGCGACCGGGTCGTAACAATCCGGTCACCGCGCCGTCATCTTCTTCAGACGGTAAGGGGCGACGCCTCACGACGACCGTGTACGGCGCTCCGGCTCCGGCTCCGCGTTGCGCCGAGCCCGCAGAGCAGCAATCCACCGGCCAACCAGCAGGACAACACCAGCAGGGGGCGGCCCGCTCCAGCCCCGTCGAAGAAGGCCACCGAGCGTAACGCCGTACCGGCTGCACCCGGAGGCAATAGCTGGCCGAGCGCGCCCCAACCGCTGGGGAGCATCTCCGGCGCACTGGTCAAGCCCGAGAGCGGGTTGCCGAGCAGCATCATCGTGGCGCTCCCGAGACCGAGGCCGAGGGTACCGAGCAACCACTCCAATCCCAGCAACGTAGTGCAGGTAGCAGCTACCGAGAAGGCGATCACCGAGGCATTCACCCAATAGTTACCCTCGATAGAGCCGAGCCAGAACTGCAGTATTGCGGTCAGCGCGAGTCCGCCGGTGATGGCGAATCCGACAGCACCGATCACCCGGCCGGCCCCGGCCTGGACCAGTTGCGTCAGCGCGGCTGCGGCCAGGATCCCCCCGAGCACCAGCGGTAGCGCTCCTGCAGCCAGGCCGGAACCGCGCGGGTCGTCGGCCGGCACCGGTACGACGTCGGTGACCTTCGGCGTCACGCCGGGATGTTGCGCAGCCAGCCGTGCGGGCAGTTGCGCCAGGATCTGCGCGACCGCGGGACCACCTGCCGAGGCTGTCAGCACCTCGGCGTTCTGCGCGTCGAGCACGATCGCGCCGTAGACGTCCCGGTCCTCGATCGCCTTCACGGCGGCACCGCGATCCGGCACAGCCTGGATCTTGAACCCGCCCGGCAGCGCCTGCTCCAGCCCGCTGGACACCTGCGCAACTACCGCCGGCGTACCGGCCACAGCCAGCGGCAGATCCCGCGGTTGCGACCGCGCGGCCGGCCAGGCGAACGCGATCAGCAGCACGGCGAGCAACGCGGTGAGCAGGGTGACGACGACCACGACCGGCGGGCGGCGGGCGCCCCGGTCCTCTGTTTCCGCAGACATGATGGACCCCTCCTAAAAACGAATGACCGTTCTTTATTAAGTCGAGCGTGGCAGTGGGGTGCTGCCTTGTCAAGAACGGACATCCGTTTTAGGTTCGGGGCATGCCCAAGGTCACCGCCGAGCACCGGCTTGCCCGCCGCCAGCAGATCGTGGCGGCCGCACGCCACTGTGTGGCCGAGCACGGCTTCCACAAGACGACGATGGCCGATGTGATCCGCGAGTCGGACCTGTCCGCCGGCGCGGTCTATGGCTACTTCAAGAGCAAGGACGAGATCGTCGCCGCCATCGCCGACGACGCCCTGGGCACCATCGACGAGGTATTCGGCCAGATCCTGGCCACCGAGGCCCCTCTCAGTCCGGTCGCGGCCCTGCGGATGGCCTTGGAACACGTGGTCCAGATAGCCGAGAGACCCGGTGGGGACATCACCCGGGTGGGCCTGCAGGCCTGGGCCGAGGCACTGCACAACGAGGCCATCCACGCCACCGCCAAGGAGAAGTACGGCCTCCTCCGCGGCCGCTTCGTCGATATCGCCCGCCGCGCCCAGGCCGACGGAACAGCCGACCCCGACACGGACCCGGAGTACATCGCCCAGGCCATGTTCGCGCTGATCCCGGGCTTCATCCTGCAGCGCCTGCTGCTCGGTGATGTGACCCCGGACAGTTTCTGCGCCGGGCTGGCCGCTCTCCTCCCCCGACCCACTGCGGAGCCTGGCTCCGACGGCTACTGAGCGGGTATCGGTTCGGCGACGGGCTGGAGCGCGATCGTGGTGGCCTGGACCAGGCCTGCGTTGGTTCGCACCCAGCCCGACACGACGAGTTGGAGATCCTCCAGGTCACGCTCCTCCAACGCCACCGGCGGCGTCGGCACACTTGCCCCGAGCTCGGCCAGAACCGGCCTAAGGTGCAGGTCCGCGAGCAGCTTGTGACTCGGCGCGGCCGACATGGTCACTGGTACGACGACCGATCCAGCCAAGGCCTGGTGTGGCAGAACGTCGAGGAAGCTCTTCAGCAGCCCGGTGTAGCTGCCCTTGTAGACAGGCGTTGCCAGCACCAGCACCGAGGCCGACGACGCAAGGTCGATCGCGCTGTCCAGCGCCGCCCGTGCCTCCTCCGACGCGGCTTCGCCCTGGAAGATCGCCGCGGCGAAGGTGACCAGGTCGATCAGCTCATCCGTCCGGTACGGCGTACCGAGTTCGGAGGCGAGCAGTTCTGCCACCGAGGCAGCGGCTGTCGCGGTCCGGGACCCCGCCTTGGGGTTCCCGACCACTGTCACGACTGATTGGGGCCAGACCGGCGGGTCCGGCACGACCCGCGGCTCGAAGGCGACTGAGGGCATCGGGATGCATCTCCCAGAGAAGTTGGTGATGAGGTCTTGAGCCTAGCCAAAGTCGAGCGCGTCACTTGACTTTCTCAGATAGCGAACGCCTCTGGGCATAGGCAGGTCCACCGGACAGCCCCGGCGGTTACATTCCTTGGATGGCAACTACGTTCGAGGTGCTCGCCGAACCCCGGCGGCGCGAGATCCTCGACCTGCTCCGCGGCGGCGAACGGCCGGTCGGCGAACTGGTCGACCACCTCGCTCTGAGCCAGCCGGCCGTCTCCAAGCATCTGAAGGTGCTGCGCGAGGCCGGCCTGGTCGACGTACGGCACGATGCGCAGCGGCGGTGGTACCGGCTGCGACCCGAGCCACTGGCCGAGATCGACGCCTGGCTCGAGCCCTACCGCGACCTCTGGCGCGGCCGCCTCGACGCATTGGAGCAGCACCTCGACCGGATGGGCTGACCACGACGGCCCGGACCGAGTGGTCCGGGTCGTCTCCTCCCTCCGGCAGTTCGACGCGTCAGATCCACTCGGGTACCCGTAGGTGAGCAAGCGCGAGTTCGAACTCGCCGACGTCGAGCACCTCGGCGCCCGCGTCCTTGGCGATCGCCGAACGCATCGCCGAGGCAGGCTCGCGGTTGCGCTCCATCGCCTCGAGGCTGTCGTACGTCACCGAGGACACCCCGCGGCCCGAGCTGCGATCGACCAGCAGGCTGGCGCTGCAGAAACCGTCGAGTTCCTCGGTCCTCGGCAAGGTCGCCACCTTGTAGACCTCGATCGCCCGGTCGATGTTCACCGGGTCGATCTGCACCCAGGTAGCGCGGACACAGGCGCCGTCGGCCGACTTGTGGTCGCGGTGCAGGACGGCGATCTCCCACTCGTCGACCTGCGAGGTGCCGCCAATGGTCTCCCCCAGCTTTGCCCGAACCGGCCGAACCGCCTCGCGACTGGCGCGCATTGCCTCTGCCGACTGCCAGGCGGTGGTGATGATGCAGCGGCCGGACTCGCGGTCGACCATCATCGAGAGACCGACAAACCCCTCCAAGCCCTGAACCATCGGCATCACCTCGTCGCGCACCTGTGCGATGCCGGCGTCGAAGGAATCCGGCCTGGCCATATACGTGGTGGAACGCGCGTACACGGTCCACCCCCTTCGGATCGGGGCGGCGCCCCGATGGCGCCACCGGTCGTTCTCCACACTCCTCCCGCCGGTGCTACCTGGCAATGCCTGTCGTGACCTCACGACCGTGGGCCGACGGCCGCGCACAGGATCACCGAAGGCCTCGTGCCGACCGTTGCCGAGCGCAACTGTCCGGGTACTGAGTGGTGATCGCAACAGGCGCCGAGGCGACCTCCGGAGCCGGCCGGTGATCAGAGATCGCGGTCGCCGGCGGCGACAACGGAGAAGTCGTCACCGCCCCGGCCGGTGCGAATGGCCGTTTCAAGCGACTCGAAGGCGGCTGTCAGCGCGGGCAGTGGGTGCTGGCTGGTGTGCACCATCAGCCGGACGTCCTTGGCCAGCGCCGCTGCCGAGAACTGGGTCTCGCCGAACTCGCCGGTGCGCACGTTCTCCCCCTTGGCGTTCTTGACAGCCGACAGCACCGTCAGGTCAAGCGCCTCGAGCACCTGGTCGGTCGTCAGTCCGCCGGACTGGCCGAGCCTGAGTGCCTCTACGAACCCCTGCATCGCCACCGCAAGGGTCAGGTTGGCCACCAACTTCGCACTCGCCGCCTTCGCCGCGGTGTCGTACTCTCGCAGCCGGTCCTTGGCAGCCCACGTCGACACGACCGGGCGGGCAGCGGCGACCGCGTCCGCGTCACCCCCGACCAGTACGCCGAGCGCGCGAGCCCGGGCCGGAGCCAGTGAACCGATGACCGGCGAGTAAACGTAGCGAACCCCGGCATTCTTCGCCCACTCGCTGAAGCTGACCGTGTCCGCCGGCGAGACAGTGGTGATGTCGATCCACAGAGCCCCCTGCTTGATCGGCAGCGAGGCGTCGAGCACGACCTGGCGGACGGTATCCGGCCCGAACAGGACCGTGATGACGACCTCGGCTCCGGCCACCGCTTCGGCAGGCATCGCCGCGCCCTTCGCGCCTTCCTCGACGAGATTCTCGACCGCGGATCTCGTCCGGTTCCAGACAGTCAGGTCGTGGCCGTCCGCCAGCAGGTGCGCCGCAAGTTCGCGGCCCATCCGCCCGAGTCCGAGAAACGCGATCTTCATGGCTCAACTCTTTCCTGGGGAAGGTTTCCCCTCCACTCTCGTCCGGAGTCCAGCCTGCGTCCACACCCCTGACGGTCTGGCTGTGATGCCCGCCGGGCAGCCCAGCCAGACGCGCTCGGATCTGGGTCAGCGGATCTCGGCCAGATCGAGATGCAGCCGGTTCTTGCCTGCCCGCTCCTCTGTTAGAGGTTGTGAAGCAGTAACCACCATCGACGACCTGGGCGTCTACCGCTGCCCCATGGTGAGCAGTCGAGCGGGGGCACTGGCGGCCACCCTGATCGTGGGAGCGGACCGGCTCGACGTCGCGCAGCCGATCGACCAGCCGACGTTCCACCGGTTCGTGCACTACGCCGCCCGCGACATCTGACAAGATGAGGGCCGACGACGAGTCGGGTCCTGGCCACGACGACTAGTTGCCCGTAGCAAAAACGACGGCCCCGCAAGAGGAGGGCGACCACCTGCCCGACCTCCTCGGCGAAGAACCCATCGTCGTGTCGCTCCGGCGGTGGCGGAGATCCCGGCGACCGCAGCCGGGGACGCGGCCACGGTCGCCATGCTGGCATCCTGCGCCTGAGATGACGTGCGGATCTCCGGCGCAGGACACCAAGTGGATCAGCCCGTGAACTGGCCGATCACGCGGGAGAAGTCCCACGGCTGCTGCGAGACACCGCTGCAGGTATCCGCGCCGCCACCGGTACACGGCCGGTCCCGGTTCACCGACCAGAAGGTGAATCTGGCCAGGTGGTGCAGGTTGGCGTAGCTCAGCATCGTCTGGAAATCGGACAGGTTCACCCGTTCACTGGCGACGTCGGTGAGACCGTTCATCGAGGAGATCCCGATGTGCCGGTAAGCCTGGTCGTCGGTGTAGCCGTAAGCACTGCGGACCTGGTTCTTCAGTCCGTCGGCCGCCTGGACCGTCAGGCTGCCCATGTTCGTCGTACCGCCACCGAAGTCGAACGGCATGATCACCCAGCCGTCGAGCGGCAGGCCGGACGCCGCGCCGCGCCGGATCAGGTCCGCGCCGTTGCCGTCCGGACCACTCGTGGTGGTGCCGAAGGTGAGGTACGTCGCGATACCCGGGTTGCTGTTCTCGACGATCTTGAGCGCGTCGACCACCCGCTGCCGGACTGTCGCGTTGCTGAACTCGGTCGCCTCGATGTCGACGTCGAACGCCTTCAACTGCAGGGCATTGATCACCTTCTGGTACGCCGCCGCGAGCTCGCCGGCGCTGTTGCAGTTCTCGCCGAGCTTGTTGCCGGACCAGCCACCGACCGAGACCACCACGTCACCGCCGTTGGCGCGGATGGTGTTGATCGCCTGCTGGTCGGTGCCGCCGGTCAGTGCGCGACTACCGTCCCACATCGGGTTGCAGTAGCCGTTCGACAAGATGAAGGCCATCGTGAACCACTTCACGCCGGTCGCGTTCATCACCGTCGCCGGGTTGGGCGGACTACCCCAGCCCTGGTACAGATACGGCGCCGCGCCCATCGGAGCACCACCGGTGGGTGGCGGCGGTGGCGGGGTGGTCGGCAATGCGGGCGCGTTCCACTTCTGGTTCGCGGCGCCAGTACAGGTCCAGATCTGTACGGGTGTGCTGTTCGCGGAGTTGTTGCCGGTGACATCTAGGCACTTGTTCGCCTGCGGATTCACCAGGTCCTTGGCCGCACTGTAAGTCCATTGCTGCGCGGCACTGCCGTTGCAGGTCCACAGCTGGACCTTCGCCCCGTTCGCGACGGATCCCGCGCTGACGTCGAGGCATTTGCCGAGCGCCTTCACCGTGCCATCGGAGTTGCGGGTCCAGCTCTGGGCGCTGGTTCCGTTGCAGTCGTAGATGCCGACCGCCGTACCGTCGGTGCTGCTCGCACCGGCGACGTCGAGGCACTTACCGGCCAGGCCGGTGATCGTACCGGTGGCCTCCGCCGCCTGGGCCGGCGCGTAGATCAGTCCTGCACCCAGCATCCCCACACCCAGCAGGGCGGCCGATCCACCGGCCAGCAGCCGGCGCATCAGACGGTCCACTTCTGGTTTGCCGCACCGGTGCAGGTCCAGGTCTGCAGCGGGGTGCCGTTCGCGGAATTGTTGCCGGTGACATCGAGACACTTGTTCGCCTGCGGATTCAAAAGATCTCTCCCACTCGTGTAGGTCCATTGCTGGGCGGCGCTGCCGTTGCACGTGTAGAGCTGAACCTTCGCGCCGTCGGCCGTCGAGCCGGCGCTGACGTCGAGGCATTTGCCGAGGGCACGCACCGTGCCGTCCCCCGGGCGGCTCCACTGCTGGGCCGTGGTGCCGTTGCAGTCGTACAGGTCGACCACGGTGCCGTCGGCACTGTTCGCACCCGCTACGTCGGCGCACTTGCCGGCCAGACCGGTGATCGGGGTGCCAACGCCACCACCACCTCCGCTCTGAGTCCCTGACCAGGTGAAGGTCGCCGAGGTCTTGGTGGGCAGCGTGTAGACGAAGGACTGGCTGCCCCAGTTCACCCGCACCGACTGCGAACCACCAGTGGTGTTGTAAGCGATCAGCGCCTTGGACCCGTCCGGGTTCTTCCAGGCCACGTTCTTCACCGAAGTGTTCGCGTCGGACTGGATCCGCGCCGCACCCGGCTTCACGAACTTGGTCAGGTGCCCCATCGTGTAGTACTCGATGGTCTTGTCCACCTGGCCGGCCCGGGATCCACCGCGCTGGATCGTGACGAGTCCGGTGCACACGTTGCAGCCGGCACCGACGTACGGGAGCATGTTCTGGTCCTGACCGAGGCTCCACTTGACCCAGGATTTGCTCCAGTTCCGGGTGTAGTCGATCAGGTTGTTCATGTCTTCGTTCTGCTGGTTGCTGATCCAGGTCCCGCCGGAGTGCTCGG
>JAWWOY010000522.1:0-4465 GCA_033851195.1 Kribbellaceae bacterium
CAGCACGAGGAGTGGCACGAAGCGATCTTCGGTGTGGCGACGCGCTTGGTCGACCGGGCCCGGGAGGCAGGCGTCATCCGTGCGGACGTCGACCCGGTAGACCTGCTGGTCCTCGTCTCGGGAATGGCGTCGGCCGAGCCGGCTCGAGTGAAACGCTTGCTACAAATGGTGCGCCGGAGCGTCATCGCTCGCTGAGCGGACCAGTCGGCTTCGTGGTCCGCGCGTCGGCGTGGCAGCATGAATGCCGCGAACGTGTCGCGGCCGGCCCCGATCGGGTCCCGCGCATCCGGCGTACCGTCACCGAGTCGATCGAGGAGCACCGCAACCATGGATGCTGTCACCGCCGTACCCACTCCGGTCAACGAGACCGTCCGCTCCTATGCGCCCGGTGCACCCGAGCGCGGCAGCCTCGAGGCAAAGCTCAAGGAGTTCAACGCGGCGGGCGCGATCGATCTGACCTGCACCATCGGCGGCGAGCAGCGGATGGGCGGCGGGGCGCAGATCCAGGTCGTGCAGCCGCACAAGCACGCCCACGTTCTCGGCACGATCGGCAATGCCACCGAGGCCGATGGCAAGGCGGCTGTCGACGCTGCCCTCGCGGCGGCGCCGGCCTGGCGCTCGCTGTCGTTCGACGACCGCGCGGCGGTGTTCCTCAAGGCCGCCGATCTGCTCGCCGGCCCGTGGCGTGACACCCTGAATGCGGCCACGATGCTCGGCCAGTCGAAGACGATCCAGCAGGCGGAGATCGACGCCGCCTGCGAGTTGATCGACTTCCTCCGCTTCAACGTGGCGTTCGCCCGCAACATCGTCAGCGACCAGCCGATCTCATCGCCCGGGGTCTGGAACCGGGTCGACTACCGGCCGCTCGAGGGGTTCGTCTACGCGATCACCCCGTTCAACTTCACCGCGATCGCCGGCAACCTGCCGACCGCGCCGGCGCTGATGGGCAACGTGGTGGTCTGGAAGCCGTCCCCGACGCAGCAGTTCGCGGCGCATTGGACGATGCGGCTGCTGGAGGCCGCGGGCCTGCCGCCCGGCGTGATCAACCTGGTCGCCGGTCACGGCATCGACGTCAGCAAGGCCGCGCTGACCCACCCGGAGCTGGCCGGCATTCACTTCACCGGTTCGACCAAGACCTTCCAGAGCCTGTGGTCGACGGTCGGCGCCAACATCGCGTCGTACAAGACGTATCCGCGGCTCGTCGGTGAGACCGGCGGCAAGGACTTCATCATGGCGCACCCATCGGCGGACCCGGCCGTGCTGAAGACCGCGATGGTCCGGGGCGCCTTCGAGTACCAGGGCCAGAAGTGCTCCGCGGCCAGCCGCGCGTACGTCGCCCGCAGCGTCTGGGACAAGATCCGCGACGACCTGGTGGCAGAGACGGACAGCCTCACCTTGGGCGACGTCAGCGACCTGTCGAACTTTCTCGGCGCCGTGATCGACGACCGCGCCTTCGCCAAGCACAAGGCCGCCCTGGACCGTGCCCAGCAGTCCGACGCCATCGAGGTGCTTGCCGGCGGCACCTATGACGACAGCGAGGGCTACTTCGTCCGCCCGACACTGCTGGTCTCCGACGACCCGACCGACGAGATCTTCACCACCGAGTACTTCGGGCCGATCCTCAGCATCCACGTGTACGACGACAGCGACTACGCCAAGGTCATGCGGCAGATGGAGAACTCGGCTCCCTACGGCCTGACCGGCGCGGTGATCGCCCAGGACCGGCACGCGGTGGCGGAGGCGAGCGAGTACCTGCGTTTTGCCGCGGGCAACTTCTACGTCAACGACAAGCCGACCGGCGCCGTGGTCGGGCAGCAGCCGTTCGGTGGCGCGCGCTCCAGCGGTACCAACGACAAGGCCGGCTCGATGTGGAACCTGATCCGCTGGACCAGCCCCCGCTCCCTGAAGGAGACCTTCGCCCCGCCCACCGACCACCGCTACCCTCACCAGGGCTGACGGTTCCTCAGCCGAGGCCTCGGCCCACAAAGTTACCTGGGACTCGATCATGTCGAGTCGCATCTACGTTCTGGCTTCGTTCCCGGCGTAGCGGTGCTGGCGCCGGTGGTGAGATCGGTGCGGGTCAGGCAGTGCGGTCGAGGTGTTGCGGAAGGGTGCCGACCAGGAGAGCGGAGCCGCAACTCACGCAGATCCACTCGCCGGCGGGGTCGTCCACCGGGTGATCCCCGGCCTCGACTCGCTCGAACAGCATCACGGAGTCGCAGCACACGCAGTACTGCGGATCCTCGACGCTGGCCGGTGCTGACTGCATGACGTTCCTGCGTCTGGTTTTCACGGCAGGTCCACCTCCGGTGACGGTTCGTCCTACTCAGCGTGCCACCGGAGGCATTCAGGTCCGCGGAGCCACACGGCCGGGCTGAATCAATTGGCGCCGTCGTGCCAGGACCGGCAGAGCTCGTGCTCTTTCTGCAGCCCGGAGCGGATCGCGTCGACGACGAACGGCTCGATCTTCCGGCCGATCAGCGGCACCGCGACCTTCACGTCCAGGTCGATCGACTGAACCGCTTTGCCGTCGCCTTTGACCGAGATCCGTTCCGTGCCTTTCAGTGTCACCGGCGTACCGCTGACCTCACCCCGGACGTCGGCGTGGCGTGAGCCGTCGGCGTTGGCCGGGTGCCAGGTCTCGGTCTGCACCAGCGTGAGGGTGTGGCCGACGAACTTGCGGGCGATGTCCGGGACGTTGTCCGCCTGCAGTTCGCGCTGGACCCGGACGATCGTGTCGCCGCCTGACTCGCTGACCTTCACGTCGTACGAGAGTGCCTTCGTCTTCTCGCACGCCTGCTCCCGGAAGGTGGTGTCGCTGACCATGGCGAAGACTTCCTCAGGGGTGGCGTCGTAGGACGCCGACAGCTTGAGTTCCATGCCGAACATCATCGCAGTACCGCTCGGTCACGACGCGGTACCCAGACCCATGTTCGCCCTCAGCCAGGAGGACAGGAAGGCGGTGAGTCCGGGGTCGGTCTCCCTGATTTCCTTGGCGCGGGCCGACGACTGGGTTCGCTTGATGACCCTGCTGTGGTAGTCGTGGATGAGCTGGACGGCCCGGGCGGAATCCCGTTGTGCGATGGCCTCCACGATGTCCATCCGGGTCTGGTGCAGGGATCCCGCGACCCGCCGCCAGTCGTCGGTGCTGCCGCCGGAGAGTTCGACGGCGAGTCCGATCTGGATCTCCGTGATGAACCGGCAGAGTGCGGCGAGCAGCGGGTTGTGTGAGATCGCGGAGAGGGTGACGAAGTAGTGCTTTAGTGCCGCTGCGGCCGGCTCCACCTCGACGATCTCCGCCGCCTGCTCGGCCGCGCTCCGCAGTCCGGCGATGTCCTCGTCGGATGCCCGCTCCACGGCCTGCTCGACCGCGTAGGCGTTGAGAGCTCCCAGTAGGCCCAGGACGTCCAAGGCGCTTATCTTCTCGAACTGGACGACTGAGGCGATGGACAGCGCGAGCAGGGTGTCGCCTGTTGCCGTGACGGTGGTTCGGCTGCCGTTCCTAGTGTTGAGCAGTCCCATGGCGGCCAGCACCCGGACAGCTTCACGGATGGTCGGGCCGCTTACGTCGTAGTGGGCCGCCAGTTCGCGCTCGGACGGCAGCCGGGCGCCGTCCGGCAGTGCACCACTGAGAATCTGGCTGCGCAGATCCTCCACGATCTGGTCAGCCACCCTGCCGCGGTATAGCTTCGCGGATGGTTGCGGCAGCGACATAACTCGCATCTCTCCCCTAGGACTTCCCCGTACCCGGATCTCCTGGGCCCCCGCAGAACCCCCGTATGGGAACCCAAACATGAACATCCTACTACCTACTTGGTAGGTAGTTTCCACTGTTCGGTCGTTCCCCTGCCCGCGGTCGGATTGCGTGGTGACCGGCTGTCACGTCACCGCTCCTGCTCGGTAGGGCGGACGAGCAGTTCGCTTACCGCGACATGGCGAGGGCGGGTGACGATGTAGCCGATGGCGTCGGCGACATCCTCGGACCTGAGTCGCTCGTAGCTGCCGTGCTCCTCCCGGCGCAGGCGCCGGATCTCGGGCGGAAAGAGTTCGGTGGCCACCGCGGCCGGCTCCAATGTCGACACCCGCACCCTGCGGCCGGCGACCTCCTGCCGCAGGGACTCGCTGTATGCGTTCATCGCGTGCTTGGTCGCGTTGTACACCGCGGCCCCCTTCCGGACGACCCGCCCCGACAGCGAGCTGACGTTGACCAGGTCCGCGACCTCACGCAGCTCGTCCTCGGCGGCCCGCAGCAGGTGGGGGAGCGCGGCGTGCGCGCAGTACAGCGAGCCCAGCACGTTGGTCCGCACCATGCGCTCCCAGTCCGCCACCGAGGCGCCCACGAAGGGCCCGCGCCGGGCGAAACCCGCGTTGTTGACCAGGATGTCCAGTCGCCCGTAGGCCTGCACCGTCCGGTCCACGGCCTGCTGTCCCTGCTCCTGCTCGGTCAGGTCGGCCTCGACCACGA
>JAWWOY010000065.1:0-2782 GCA_033851195.1 Kribbellaceae bacterium
CCCGCGCCTGATCCTGCTCCGTCAGATCGGCCACAACCACCCGCGCCGTTCCGCCGTCCGCGGTGATCTGCGCTGCCAGCGCCGCGAGCCGATCCGGGCGGCGGGCGGCGAGCGCGACCGCTGCTCCCCGCGCGGCCAGATCCCTCGCCGTCGCTTCGCCGATCCCGCTCGACGCGCCCGTCACCAGGGCGACGGTTCCCTTCAGTCCAGAGGCCATCCCGGCACTCCTCTCCAAGTGGTTTGACGTTCATTTCGGGCGGAAAGCTCGGTACCTACCTTGAACCAACCTACCAAGTAGGTTAGCTTCCTTGGTGCGATGCCAACGCGTCATCGGTAGGCAGCGGTGGACGGTGCGGCCAGTGACCGGGGCCATGCTCGGCCATGACTCCGACTATGACTCCGACCTTCGCCGCCGGACGCCAAGTCCTCCTCACAGTTGGCGCTCGTGCATCCCGGAACGGCAGTACACGACCAAGACAACGACGGAGGGACCGAGATGAAGGTCGCACCATTCGACGAATCTGCTTTTCACATGGACCACCCGAGGGGCACGGTGTCCTTCAACTACCTGCTCATGGGTGGTGAGCCCGAGTCGCTGGAGAACTACCGCTACATCCTGGGCCGCCAGGAGGGGGACTTCCACATGCCGCGGCACCGGCACACCTTCGAACAGATCCGGCTGCCCCTGGTCGGCGACATGAACCTGGGCGAGCAAGGCATCCTGCACGAGGGCGAGATCGGCTACTTCCCCGAGGGGCAGACCTACGGCCCGCAGGACGACCCGCTCGGTGACCCGAAGCAACTGCAGTTGGTGCTGCAGTTCGGCGGCGCCTCTGGCTTGGGCATGTCCGCCGCTCGTGGCCGGGGACCGGCCTCGAGCCGGCCCGAGGGCGAGCGGCGGCGCGAGCGCAAGGCGATCAAGTTCCCTCGGCCCCGGTACGAGAGCGTCGTCATCATGAACCCCGCGCATTTCAACTGGCTGCCGATGCAGGACGAGGTGGGCGTGGAGCGCAAATACCTGGGTTCATTCACCGAGCGCGGCTTCTGGATCGAGATGATCAAGATCGATGCCGGGGTGGAGTGGCTTTCCAGCTGTGCTGGCGCCCGGCGTCTGATCGTCGCCTTTTCCGGCGCCGCCACGGTGGATGGCAACCGGATCGGGCGGCTGGCCGCGATCCAAGCCGACGCCGGCGAGAAGCTTCAGGTCAGCGTCACCGAGCAGATGGTGCTCTACGTTGTCGGCCTGCCCCCGGTCAAACTGCCGAGCACCCCCTCGGACCAGTTCGACACCATCGAGAGTGACGGTGCGATCCAGTTCGAGAACGCCAAGCAAACCGTCTGATCGCGAAGAGAAAGGAATCCACGAGAGTGTTGTCATTGACCCAATCGTCAGACATCGTGGACGCGGCGTTGAGCAAGGCGCGTGAGCTCGGGCTGCGACCACTGACCATCACCGTGCTCGACCCGGGCGGTCACCCGGTGGTGGTCAAGCGTGAGGACGGCGCCGGGATCCTCCGTCCGCAGATCGCCCATGCGAAGGCCTGGGGATGCCTTGGTACCGGCGCGGGTGGCGCTGCGGGTGCGCGGCACGCGACCCGCGACCCAGCCTTCTTCGCCGCACTGGCCGCCATCTCCGAGGGGCGTATCGCGTCTTCCCGTGGAGGCGTACTGATCCGCGACGCGGAAGGGAACCTGCTCGGCGCGATCGGGGTCAGCGGGGATCGTCCTGAGAACGACGAGGCCTGTGCCGTTGCCGGAGTCGAGAGCGTCGGCCTGGTCGCCGACGCAGGCTGACCATCGCAGCATCGGCTCCATCCACACGGCCCGAGCCGGCGCCGGGCGGCACTGCCACGCTTGCCGCCCTTCGGTGTTGAGCACGACGTCTTCCACCTAGCGGTCCACCGCCGCGAATCCACTGTGTACTCGACGCGAAAATTGTGATGCCTCATGGAGAAAACGGCCGAAGATCTCTCTGGAAACACCGAGCCCCAACACCGGGACGCGCTGCTGATCTGTCTCGTCGCCGGGTTCATGACCCTTCTTGACGTGAGTATCGTCAATGTCGCACTGCCATCGATGGAGCACAGCCTGCACTTGTCTGCGGCCGACGTGTCCTGGGCCGTCGCAGGCTACGCGCTGACTTTCGGGCTGACACTTGTGCCGGCCGGCAGATTGGGCGACGAATACGGGCGCAGAAAGCTCTTCCTGATAGGCCTGTCGCTGTTCGCGATCACCGCGGTGGTCTGCGGGGCCGCACCGAACGCCACAGTGCTGGTGATCGGCCGACTCTGCCGTGGCGTCGCGGCCGGCTTGCTCGCTCCTCAGGTCATCGGCCTCATGCAGCAGATGTATACCGGCCAGAGGCGGGGCAAGATATTCGGCTACTACGGTGCGACGGTCGGCCTGTCGACGGCGATCGGGCCGTTGCTGGGCGGTGTGATCCTGCAGGCGTTCGGAGTGGCCCAGGGATGGCGGTTCGTGTTCTACCTGTCCATACCGGTCGTCCTCATCACTCTCGCCTTCGGGTTCAGGGTACTGCCCGCGGATCGGCAGGGCGGCGAACACCACGGGGTCGACTTCGTCGGCGCGCTGCTGCTAGGGCTCGGCGTGCTGGCCATCATGCTGCCGTTGTTGCAGGCGACGGGAGCCAAGGGACACCCCAGACTTTGGCTGTTCGCCGTCGGGGCCGGCTGGCTGGTTCTCTTCCTGATCTGGGAGCGGCGTCTTGACTCCCGCGGCGGATACCCGCTGGTGAACAAAAAACTGTTGACCGTACGCAGCT
>JAWWOY010001131.1:0-2545 GCA_033851195.1 Kribbellaceae bacterium
GATCAACGGCATGGTGATCGCCGGCGTTGCGGGTACCGCCATCTGTGCGGACCTGGGCGCACGCAAGGTCCGCGAGGAACTGGATGCCATGGCGGTGCTGGGGCTCGATCCCGTGCGCCAGATCGTCACTCCGCGCTTTCTCGCCCTCGGGATCATGACGCCGCTCATGAACATCCTGGCGCTGGTCTTCGGCGTCATCGGCGGATGGGCGGCCGCCGTCGCCGTCTGGGGTGAGACGACGGCTGGATACGTCGCGACGTTCACCTCCAACTTCACGTTCCCCGACCTCTTCGGCGCCGTCTTCAAGACCACCGGATTCGGGTTCATCATCGCCGTCGCCTGCTGTTACAAGGGCATGAACGTCAGGGGCGGGGCGCAGGGCGTGTCGCGCGCCGTCAACCAGGCCGTCGTCATCTCGTTCGCCGGCATCTGGACGTTCAACTACCTGTTCACCGCGATCTTGCTTGCCGCGTACCCCGAGACCGGCAACCTCCACTAGGGAGCGCGTTCGACATGGAAGCCTCAGTCGTCAGAACGCCCCAGCTGCGCGGAGACATGAAGCCGCCGAGCGGGCGCTTCGCCGAGGGCCTCGCCGGGCCTGTCCGCCGCGTCCTGCACGAAGCCGCCGAGATCGGCCAGTTCACCGGCCGGACGATCGTCGAGCTGCGGGGTGTCTGGCGCTACTCCGCCGAGATCCTGCGGCAGGCCGGAATCCTGATCGGCGGGTCCGCGCTGATCATCTGCTTCATGACGTTCCTGATGGGGACGACCTGTGGCAGCGAGGCCAACTACGTCCTGCGCGGGTACGGCGCCACCGTCTACTCGGGCGTCTTCACGAGCTACTGCGCGGTGCGGGAAATGATCCCGTACATGTGGGGCTACATCGTCGCCGCCAAGGTCGGCTGCGGCTTGTGCGCCGAGCTCGGATCGATGCGGATCCAGGACGAGATCGACGCCATGGAGTCGATCGGGATCAACCCCATGCGCTACGTCGTAGCCACGCGGCTGGTGGCCGGCTGGCTGGTCTTTCCGTTCGTCTGGGTGCTGGCCTGCGCGACCGAGTTCATCGGGAACTACCTGATCATCGTCGTCCAGATCGGCGAGGTGTCACAGGGCGGCTGGGAGAACGTCCACTGGACGTTCAGCACCCCGAAGGACTTCTTGTTCTGCTTCATCCGCGTGATGGTCTCGAGCACGGTCATCATGATGCTGGGGATGTTCTACGGGTACCGCGCGAGCGGTGGGCCCGTCGGCGTCGGCTCCGCGACGGCGAAGTCGATGATCCTCAACCTCATCCTCCTCCACGTGATGGGGGCGGCGATGACCATGTTGTTCTGGGGCCTCAAGCCCAACGCCCCCGTCGGCGGCTGATGCGCCCGGACGTCACAGCCAAGTCGCCGGCCCGCCGGATCAGCAGCGGGATCGCGTGGTTCGTCGGTCGCCCGTGGGTGATCATCGGGCTCGTCGTCCTGTTCGCCTTCGGCCTCTGGGCGCGCGGGACGCGGACCCAGGAACACCACGTTCGCGTCGTCTTCGACTCCGCGGTGAGCCTCTACGGCGGGCTCGACGTCCGGGTCGACGGGCTGGACGCCGGGAAGATCAACAAGGTCGCGATCCAGGACGGCAAGGCGGTCGTCACGCTGGGCATCTCCGACGACCAGGTCTGGCCGCTGCACCAGGGCACCAAGGCCGTGGTCCGCTACGGCAGCACGATCGGCAACGGCACGCGTCTGATCGACCTGCAGCTCGGTCCGGCAACCGCGCCCAAGATCCCCGAGAACGGGATCATCGCCGACCGGAACACCGTCGAGGCCACCGAGTTCGACGACGTGTTCGACACGTTCGACGCAAAGACGCGCGCCGGGCTCCGCGGAACCCTCAAGGCGACCGGTGACACGTTCGGCCTGCGCGCGAAGGCGCTGGGGGACGGGGTGTCGGCGTCTGCACCAGGCCTGGAGTCGATCGCCGGCTTCGCCGCGGACCTCGCACGCGACGAGGTCGCGCTCCGCGCGCTCGTGACGAACACCGACCGGGTGACCCGCACGCTCGCGTCCCGTCGTGCCGCGATCTCGGACCTCGTGGAGGTCTCGGCCGCGACGTTCGCGCAGTTCGCGGCGAACACCAGCGGGATCACCGCGTCGCTGGACCGGTTCCCGTCGACCATGCGCGAGACGCGCACCACGCTCGAGCGCCTCGACGGCAGCCTCGACCGCCTGGACGACCTCGTCGCCGACGTCGCCCCTGGTGCAGCCGAGCTTGGCCGCCTGTCGGTGGACCTGCGTCCCGCGGTCGCCGAGCTGCGGCGGACGGTCCGTCCTGCCGTCGCGACCTTCAGGACCGCGCGGGCGACGGCGCCGCGCATCACCGCCCTGCTGCGGGCCGCCCAGCCGTTCGCGGACAAGGCCTCGCCGATCTTCGCCAGGCTGGCCCCGATGGTCGGCTGCATCCGGCCGTATGCGCCCGAGATCGCCGGGCTGATGTCGACCTGGACCAGCTTCACCTCGGGGCACGACCACATCAGCCACTTCGGCCGGCTGTGGGGCAA
>JAWWOY010000645.1:0-3625 GCA_033851195.1 Kribbellaceae bacterium
CGTACCGATCGAGCTGTTCGCCGACACCGACGTGCCGGACCCCTACTACGGCGACGACGCCGACTTCGACAAGGTCGTCACCCAGATCGAAAAAGCCGCCGACGTCTGGATCACCCGCCTCCGCTAAGACTCTTGCGTCCGAAAGACCTTGCGTTATAGCGCAAGGTCTTTAGGACGCAAGGGTTTTTGGCCTGGCCGATCTCCTTGTGCAGGGTGGTGACCCAGCCGACCGTGGGGTCGAACGCCTTGCCGCCGGCGATCCGCGGGAACTCGATCGCCCGTAGTTCGTCGCCGTGTTCCTCGTCCTGGCCGACCACGCCGCTCTCGCCGCGCAGCGCCGCATCCACCGCATAGTCCGTGCACTGCTTGATCAGTGCCAGGTCGCGGTCGTTGGCCGCGGCCGAACGGCTGAAGTAGCCGCTCTTCTGCACCATCGTCTTCTCCGCGCCGATCCGCTCGGCGAACTGCTTGGCGAACCAGGCGCCCGGGTTGACGCTGTCGAGCTTGACGTGCCCGAACGGGTCCCGGCCGACCTCCTCGCCGCGAGCCTCCATCTCGGCCACGATCGACGGCACACCGGCGCCTTCGGACAGGAAGATGTTGACGCAGTCGTTCTCGTCCATCACGGCCTTCAGCCGCTTCGCCTCGGCGTCCAGGTCGATCGCCTGCTCCGGCACGTAGACCGCGTGCACCTCCCAGCCGCCTGCAGTCAGACCGATGCCCGGGTTCCACTCCTGCGCCTTCAGCCATTCGCGGTACGCCAGTGCGGTGGCGGCGGTCAGCCAGCCACAGTTGCGGCCCATCACTTCGTGGACGACGAGCATGCGCGGGTTCGAACTGTGCTCGGCGAGGATGTTACGGGCGAACAAGGCGCCCTGCTCGGCCGCTGTCCAGGCACCCAGACTCTGCTTGATCGGTACCACGTCGTTGTCGATGGTCTTCGGCAGACCGACCACCGTCAACGCGTAGTCGTGCTCCTGCAGGTACGCCGCCAGGTCGGCCGCAGTGGTGTTGGTGTCGTCGCCACCGATGGTGTGCAGTACGTCGACACCGTCGGCGACGAGCCGTTCGGCCGCCACCTGCAGGGCGTTCTGCCCCTCGGCGATCAGGCCGCGCTTGGTCAGGTCGGCGGAGTTGGTCAGCTTCACCCGGCTGTTGCCGATCGGGCTGCCGCCGAACTTGTGCAGCAGCGCGGCCTTGGCCCGGACCTCGGGCGTCACCTCGACGTGCCGGCCGCTGAGCAGACCGTGGTACCCGTTCAGGTAGGCGATGATCTCCACGTCGGGCGCCACCTCCGTGTAGCGCTCGATCAGCCCGCCGACGGCGGACGACAGGCAGGGCGCGAGCCCGCCGGCGGTGAGCAGAGCAACTCTGCGGACGGACTTGTCGGCAGCCATGGTCAGGGTCCTTCCGGAGATCACTGAAGTCGCCCCCAGCCTAGTGATGCGGACCACTTCCGGCGGTGGTTGGGTCCGGGAACGACTGAGAGCGCTGCTGCGGGATTCCGACAAGCGGGTGGTGATCACCGAGTTCGGCGGCGGCTCCTTGTCGGGGCGGACCGGCGGGGACCCGCGTCCTTCCTGATCGTGAACTGGTTTGCGACGCCACCTCGCATCAAGGAGGGATATGTCCGCGACGAGCGCACCCAGGCGGCGTACCTAGTGGTGTGTCTGGTTTCGGCTGAACTCAGCTAGAGGTCGGCGGCGATGCTCCGCAGGTGCTGGTGGATCCCCCCGTAGACCTCCACGGCGGGCAGTAGCCGCTTGGGGACCTTGGTGACCACGCTGTAGTTGGCGTCGACCACGTTCGCCAGCGGCACCTCGCTGATCTGACTCAGCAACTGGTACGCATCGAGCTTGTCGAGCCCGTACAGCTGACTGAGCCAGCCGACCATGTCGACCTGCCCGGCCCTCCAGGCGTCCTCGAGCGGCCGGCTGGACCCGACCACTGCCAGGTAGTCGTCGTTCTCGATCCGCGGCCAGGCCGGGCCCTGGGTCTTGAGCAGATCGACCACGAAGACGACGTTCATCGCGCCTTCGACCGCGGTGCCGCAGGACTCGCCCTCACCCTGCCGGTAGTGCCCGTCACCGACGGAGAACAGCGCACCCTCGACGTTGACACCGAGGTAGCAGGTGGCGCCGGCCTTCATCTCCGGGGTGTCCATGTTGCCGCCGAAGGCATCCGGGACCAACGATGAGCGCACCTCCCCCGCAGCCGGTGCGACACCGACGGTGCCGAGCATCGGCTCGATCGGCAGCGCGATCTCCAGGTCGCTGCCCTGGGCCTGGAACCCGACCGTCTGCCGGGCGGAGTCGACCTCGTAGATCCAGGTGCGTTCCGGCAGCGGGTCCTGGAGCGTCGCCGTCCGGTCGGTGCTGGTCAGGCCGCCGAAGAACGGGATGGTCGCCGAGGCGCCCCAACTCCGGGCAGGGGTCAGTTCGGCGAAGTGCAGCACCAGCGTGTCGCCAGGCTCGGCCCCCTCGACGTAGAACGGGCCGGTCTGCGGGTTCACGAACGGCATGGTCAGCGAGGCGCTGGCGAGATCCGCGCTGCTGCGCAACTTGCCGCAGAACGCGTCCTCGGTCCACAGCCGCATGACAGTTCCGGGTTTGACCCGGCGGATCGGCGCGACACCGCCGAAGGTCCAGGCGTACTGCTCCGGCTCGGGCGCGAATTCGACGATGTCCACGCCGGAAACCTACGCCGCGGGAACGGCCCGGGGCGAGGGATCCGAGGGTTCTCAGCCGATTCTCACAAGGACGGCATAATCTCGACACGCGGAGGTTCTGACCCAGGGACCGGCGAACGGGAGTGGCGAGATGCGAGTACTGGTGGTGGACGACGACCGGGCCGTCCGGGATTCGCTGCGCCGTTCCCTGGAGTTCAACGACTTCGAGGTGGTGATGGCCGCCGACGGCGCCGAGGCGCTGGCGGTGATCGGCAACGTGAGCCCCGACGTGGTGGTGATGGACGTGATGATGCCGCGGCTGGACGGCCTGGAGACCACCAAGGCGTTGCGGTCCGCGGGCAACAACGTGCCGATCCTGGTGCTGACCGCCCGGGACGCGGTGGCGGACCGGGTGGACGGCCTCGACGCCGGCGGCGACGACTACCTGACCAAGCCCTTCGCGCTGGAGGAGTTGCTGGCCAGGCTCCGCGCCCTGCTCCGCCGCAGTTCCGCGCCGGGCGAGGACGGCCCGCGCGGCGAGGTCCTGCAGTACGCCGACCTGGTGGTGGACGTGGATGCCCACGAGGTGCGCCGCGGCGACATCGCGATCCCGCTCACCCGGACCGAGTTCTCACTGCTCGAGTTGCTGATCCGCAACCCGCGCCGGGTGCTGGAACGTGCGGTGATCCTGGACGCGGTGTGGGGCTACGACTTCCCGACCACCGCCAACTCGCTCGAGGTCTACATCGGCTACCTGCGTCGCAAGACCGAGGTGGACGGACTGCCCCGGCTGATCCACACGGTCCGCGGCATCGGCTACGTACTCAGGGATACGCCACCGTGACCCGTCCACCCGAAAATCCCTCCGACGGAGCTCAGCAGCCCGCCTTCCCGTCGTACGTCGGCCCAGAAAGGAACCGGTACGCCGGCCAGCCGCGCCCAGGTGGTCCCACGCCT
>JAWWOY010000661.1:0-14768 GCA_033851195.1 Kribbellaceae bacterium
GCTCCGGTCCTGAACGGGACTGCGCGGGTGCCGAGCCAGTTGCCGCTCGACCTGGCCGACTTCAGTGGCCGGCAGCAACCGCTGGAGCAGTTGCGCGAGCTGGTCTGCGGGCGGGACCCGGTCCGGCCACCGATCGCGGTCATCTCCGGCGCTCCCGGGACCGGCAAGACCTCACTGGCCGTCCGGCTGGGTCACCTTGTGCGGGAGTCGTTCCCGGACGGGCAGATCTACTTGGACATGCGTGGCGCCACCCAGGCCCGCGACGCCCCCGGAGCACTGCACGATCTGCTGTTGAGCCTGGACATCCCCGATTCCGCCGTACCGGCTGATCCTGATCGACGGTCGGCTGCGCTCCGGTCGGAGCTGGCCAGCCGGCGGGTGCTGATCATCCTCGACGACGTGGGCTCGGCCAGTCAGGTGACGCCGCTGATGCCTGGTACCGGCGCTTCTGCCGTGGTGGTCACCAGCCGCTCCCGACTGCCGGACCTTGCCGGTGCCGACAGCGTCGCACTGGACACCTTCGACGACGGCGAGGCGACCGAACTGCTCCAGCGGGTGGCTGGGATCGAGCGGGTGGGCAACGACTCCGCCGCGGCCGAGGAGATCCTGGCTGCCTGCGGGAACCTGCCGCTGGCCATCCGGATCGTGGCCAGCAGGCTGGCGCAGCGGCCCGATCTGAGTGCTACCGAGTTGGCTCGCCGGTTGCGGGACGAGACCCACCGGCTGGACGAGCTGAGCATCGGCGAGCTGGCCGTCCGGACCAGCGCCGACCTGAGCTACGGCTCGCTCAGTCCGGATGATGCGCGGCTTTACCGGCTGATCGGGCATCTCGCGGTCGGGTTGTTCTCCGCCCGGTCGCTGGAGCCGGTGGCCAGCCCGGCCGCGGTCCGGCGCGGCCTGGACCGGCTGATCGAGGTGAACCTGGTCCAGATCAGTTCGGTCGACGCGAGCGGCAAGGCGCGGTACCGGCTGCACGACCTGCTCCGGCTGCACGCGATCGGGAGCGGCGACGACGAGCAGAAGTCCCAGGCCCTGAAGGACCTCACCACGGTGCTCGACTCCATCCTGGACAAGGTGCGTCGGGCAGCCGTCGCGCTGCCCTTCGAGTACTTCGGCGTACCGGAGCACGTCGGCCCGATCCTGGCGCCTGACCCGGATCCGTTCACCGGGCCGGACGCGATCGCCTGGTTCGACAGCGAGCGCAGCACCATCGTGCCGGCGATCCGGGCCGCGGCCCACAACGGACTGCACGAGCAGGCCTGGCGGATCGCAGCCGCCTGGGGGCCGTATCTGGACCTGCGGGCCGGCTACGACGACTGGCATGAGTCTCACCAGGTCGGCCTGGCCAGCGCCCGGGCCTGTGGCGACCGGCGCGGCGAGGCGATCATGCACCGCGACCTCGGCCAGCTCGCGCTGTACCGCGACGACTGGGACCCGGCCTGGAGACACTTCAACGAGGCGTTGATCCTGTTCAGCGAGATCGGGGACCGGCTCGGCTCGGGTATCACCGGGGTCGGCCTGGGTACCTGGCTGCGCGAGCGTGGCCGCCCGGACGACGCGCTGGCGCAGTACGAGGGAGCGATCGACGCCTTCGTCGAGGTCGGCGACGCCAACGGTGAGGCCGTGGCCAGGAGCGCGGCTGCCTCGATCTGGCTTGGCCGCGACGACACGGTGACGGCCGGCCGCCACCTGGCGCAGGCTTTCCTGCTCGGCATCCGGCTCGGAGATCCGCACCGCGAGGCCAAGGTCCGCCGCCGGATTGCGGCACTCCGCGTACAGCAGGGCCGTCCCGATCAGGCCGTTCGCCAGTTGCAGGCCGCACTGGTCATCTTCGACGGCATGGGTGACGAGCACTGCGCGGCCTACACCCGCTCAGAACTCGGACATGCCCTGATCTCTCTCGGTCAGGAGGCCGCTGCCCGACGGATGCTGCTCGACGCGATCGAGATCGGCCACCGCCTGGGCGACCGCAGCGTGGAGGGCCAGGCGGCTTTCCACCTGGGTCAGCTGCACGTCCAGGCCCGCCACGCGGACTCTGCCCGCCGCTACCTCAACCGCGCCGCGCGCGTCTGGCAACTGGTCGGCAACGACACCAAAGCAGCCCAAGCCCGTCGCGAACTGACCGCCCTGGCCGCCGGTCAAGCCGCCGGCTGACCCCACCCCGACTGGCGCCGGGCAGCAATGTACGGCGCCTGTATGCGGGACGGTGAAAATCGGGGTTCTACGGCAAGGGACGTCGTGTACGGCGGGGGGAGGCGGCGTGGAGCGCCGGAGCGTGGAGAAGATGTCCAACCCGCGGGACGCAGAGGCCGCCTTGGCCTGGGAGTTGGAGCGGGTGGGCTCTTCCGCATGGCAGGAGTGGTCGCTGAAATTCCAGCGGATGGCCTTCGGGTATGCGCAGGACAGCGGCTGGCACGACGAGGCCGACGCACTGCGGTGGCTCGACCATCACGCCCTGTTGCACGAAGGGGCGGCGCCACGGGGAGCACTGGTCTGGTACCAGGCGGCGGATCAAGTCAGGGTGGCGTGTTCACTCGGATCTGATCAGGTGGTCGGCCCGCTGCCGTGCGGTCAGGTCGGGGTGGCACCGCTGATCGAGCTCAGTACTGACTACGTCTGGTCCGACCCGCACTTCCCCTTCGGCCACTGAGAGCCGGGCGGCGGACTGCCTGCGGGATGCCAGGGGCACCCGCGAGCGCGAGGGTCAGGAGTCGCGGTTCCGTTTGTCCATCACGCGGTGCGCTCGGCGTCCTTGCCTTCGCCGACGGGGCTCTGCTTGCGCTCCCGGCGCTTGGCCAGCACGTATTCGACGATCATCGGGATGACTGAGATGAAGACGATCAGGATCAGGGCCGACTCGAGGTGGTTGGCGATGAAGCTGACCCCGCCCAGCACGTGCCCGAGCACGGTGACGCCGCTGGCCCACAGCACGGCACCGATTCCGGTCCAGAGGAAGAAGCGGCGCGGCTCCATCTTGCCGGCGCCCGCGGTGACTGTGATGAAGGTTCGCACGATCGGCACGAAGCGGGCCATCACCAGCGCGCGGTTGCCGTACTTGTCGAAGAATGCGTGCGTCTTTTCGATGTACTGCGGTTTCAGGATCTTCGCGTCGGGGTTCTTGAACAACGAGGTCCCGAGCGCTCTGCCGATGTAGTAGCCGGACACGTTGCCCAGGAAGGCTGCCAGTGTCAGGACCACGCAGGCCAGCCACAGTGGTGCGTGGATGGTGCCGGCCGCGATGAACAGCCCGACTGCGAACAGCAGCGAGTCACCGGGAAGGATCGGGAACAGCAGTCCGCACTCGATGAACACGACCACCGCCGTACCCCACAGGGCCCAGTTGCCCAGCCAGTTCAGCAGGAATTGCGGGTCCATCCAGTTCGGCATCAACATCGCGATGAGAGGAAGCACGCGCACAGGGTAGCGTCTCAGCCCATGCCGGAAGCGAATCGTGACACCGACGCCGACCTCATCGGCGCCGACTTGGTGGGTCCGGCCGAGATCGGCGTCGGTCCCTGGCAGGGCGAACGGCCGGACGATCCACGCCTGGATCCCGAACTGCTGGCGCACGGCGACCGGCGCAACGTGGTGGACAAGTACCGCTACTGGCGGCTGGACGCGATCGTCGCCGACCTGGACCTGCGGCGGCACCCGTTCCATGTCGCGATCGAGAACTGGCAGCACGATCTGAACATCGGCTCGGTCGTCCGGACGGCGAACGCCTTCCTCGCCCACGAGGTCCACATCGTCGGCAATCGCAAGTGGAACCGCCGCGGCGCGATGGTGACGGACCGCTACCAACATGTCCGGCACCACCCGCAGCTCGCCGACCTTGCGTCGTACGCCCTTGAACTGAGGCTGCCGGTGATCGGGATCGACAATCTGCCCGGCGCGGTCCCGTTGGAGACGTACGAGCTGCCTGCCGGGTGCATCCTGCTGTTCGGTCAGGAAGGTCCGGGCCTGACCGAGGAGGCGCACGCGATCTGCACCGCCGTACTGTCGATCGCGCAATTCGGCTCGACCCGATCGATCAACGCCAGCGCGGCAGCGGCCATCGCGATGCACGCCTGGGTCCGCCGCCACGCCTTCCACCAGGACCCGCACTAGTTTCCGGTGAGCGGTAGGTGATGGCTGGACCGGACGAATGACTTACTTCTCCAGGGACCGGCAGTCGCCCGCAGGACATTGGCTTGTGTACTGCAGATGGTGGAGACGCGTCTCCTCCAGCAGCCCGATCACGGAACCTGCAGACCCGGACACGATGAACCGTGCCGTGTTCCGCAGCCGCGGCATCGCGCCCGAACCGGTAGGAGCCGAAGTGAAACCTGACCGCCGTACCGGTGACCGTGCCGAAAGGCACCCGGGTGCTCGGCCTCTCCGCATCAGCGACATCGGCTAGCGGTCATGGAGATCGCACTGATCAACGAGGGCACCTACCCGTACGTCAAGGGCGGGGTCAGCCAGTGGTGCGACAAAATGATCCGCGGGCTGCCGGAACACCAGTTCCGCCTTGTCACGCTGGTCGCCACCGGCACCGAACTGCAGACGTGGGAGCTTCCGGACAACGCCACGCCGGTGCGGTCGTTCCCCCTCTGGGGACCGGTCGCCTCCCCTCGGCGGGGCCGGAACCAGGAACGGATCGCCAGCGCGGTACGGGCCGTCGCCGCCGGGGCGGTCCTGTCTCAGCCAGTGTCCTTCGAGTGGGGCTTACGGCAGTTGGTGAAGCTAGCGCTCACCAAGGACTTCGCCCGATCTTTGCGGGCATGCGACTTGGCCGGAGATCTCCTGGAGATCTGGCCGGGTGCGGAATCGCTCACCCTGTACGACGCGATCGCTGCGGCCGAGTTGCTGGAGCGGTCGCTGCTACCGCTGGCAGTGGATCTCGGTCCCGGGCTCGCCCTCAGCCATGCGGTGTCGAACGGGCTGCCCACCTTGGTGGGTCTCGCCGAGAAGTGGCGCCGCGGCACACCGCTGGTGATGTCGGAGCACGGCGTCTACCTGCGGGAGCGGTACCTCGCCTTCCGCGAGTTGCGCCTCCCTGCCGCGGTGAAGGTGATCGTGCTCGGCTTCACCCGTCAGTTGGCGGAGCTGGGCTATCGCGGCGCCGACTTCGTCGTACCGGTGGCGCGGTTCAATGCGCGGTGGGAGCACCGGCTCGGCGCGGATCCGGCCTCGGTGGTGCCGATCTACAACGGGGTCGAGCCGGAGCTGTACAAGGTGATCGAGACGGAGCCGGCGGTGCCCACGATCAGCTGGGTCGGCCGGGTGGACCCGCTGAAGGATCTCGAGACTCTGATCGCCGCCTTCGCGCTGGTGCGGGAGAAGCTGCCGACGGCAGTGCTGCGGTTGTTCGGCCCGACGCCGGCGGGCAACGAGAAGTACGAGCAGCGCTGCCTGGCACTCGCGGATCAGCTGGGTGTTGCCGACGGCATCAAACTGGAAGGGCCGGTACAGACCAGCCGGATCGCCTTCGAGGCAGGGCATCTGGTGGCCCTGTCGAGTATTTCGGAGGGTATGCCGTACACGGTGATCGAGGCGATGATGTGCGGCCGGCCCACGGTGTCCACCGATGTCGGCGGTACGGCGGAAGCGGTGGCCGACGCGGGTGCGGTGGTTCCGCCGCTTGACCCGGAGGCGTTCGCGGAGGCGTGTCTGGCCTATCTCGTCGACCCGTTGCTACGGCAGCGGATTGGCCAGGCGGCCCGTGAGCGAGCCCTGGCGACCTTCACGCTGGACAGGTCGATCGATGCGTACCGGATGCTCTATCAGGCTGCTGCCCCCCAGGATGTAGCCGCATGAGTGCCGACTGCGTGCTGTTGCCCGGCGGCTGCGGTCACGCTTTACACGCTCGTCTGGCAGCGGCTGACTAGGCTGGAGGTGCATCGATGATCGAGTGGCTGCTGCTCGTGACCTTGGTCGTGTTGCTGGCAGGATGCCTGGCAGGACGCACCGACGATGCGGCGGACGAAGGACGTGTTGCATCGCCGACGTCCAGCCAGTCGGCGCCGGCCGTCATTCTTCCGCAACCCGCAGGGCCTTCGTTCGCCGCCCGGGAGTCGGCGCCCCAGCGGCGACGCAGTGGCAGTGGCAACTGCAGAGCCAACTGCAGGGCCAACTGGACCTCCACGCCGAGGCGCCGGCACACGGCGTGGACGGGGTGCAGACCCCGGCCGCGCGGCCGGCCCAACAACCCCCAAACCTGATCATCGGTCCCTTGTTACCCGGCGTGTCGCCATTCATCGGTCCGAACGCGCCACGCCGTTCCGCCGACCGGCCTGCGTCTGGCCCTGCTGGTTCGGTTGATCAGACGGCGCCGGAATCGAGTCGGACCCAGGCTCGCGGAGGGAACGTCGCTAGGTTTTGGGAGGCGAACCGGCCTCCCCGGGGGTGTAACCCTCCCAGGTTCGAGCGGTCCCCGGGACGGCGAATCAGGCGTACGACGGTGGGGCCGCGCCGCCGCGCTTCGTTGGCAAGTAGGGACCGATGAACGGCGACACGCCGGGGAACAACGGACCGATGATCGGTATGGATTGGGGTGGGGGGTTAGGGCGGTGTGGGGGTGGTGGGGGCGAGGACTAGGGTGGGGTGGACGGTTGAATAGGGGTGGGGCTGGGGGCGGCCGTCGGGGGCGGTGCCGGGCGGATGCTCGGTGAAGTCGGTGATCAGCGAGTCCTTGACGCCGAAGACCGCGTCGTTGGACAGGTATTCGTCACCCGCGGCGAACACATGCGTGATGAGCCTGGAGAAGCCGGGCGCGGTGACCATGAAGTGGATGTGCGCCGGGCGCATCGGGCCGCGACCACCGGCCCTCAGTAGCTCACCGACCGGGCCGTCGGCCGGGATCGGATAGGCGACCGGCCGCACCGCCCAGAAGGAGTAGTTGCCGTCAGCATCGGTTGTCAGGTGGCCGCGGTTCTGTGGGCCGTCGACGTCCTTCTGTACGTCGTAGAAGCCGTCCTCGTCCGCCTGCCAGGTCTCCACCAGGGCGCCGGCGATCGGGCGTCCGCTGGTGTCGAGGACCCGGCCGCTGACCAGGCAGGGCTGGCCGGGCGCACCGTTCGCCAGGTCGCCGCCGTTCTCGATCGCCGGCGAACCCTCGACGAAGAAGGGTCCGAACACGGTCGAAGCTGTGGCCTCCGGTGGCTTGCGGTTGCCGAGCCCGACGGTGAGCATCGACAGCCCCAGTACGTCAGCCAGCAGCACGAACTCCTGCCGGGTGGCGGTGGAGATCTGCCCGGTGCGGGTGAGGAAGTCGATCGCGGCGAAGTACTCGTCCTCGGTCAGTTCGACCTCTCGGGCGAACGCGTGCAGGTGCCGGACCAGCGCACCCATCACCGTCTTGGTTCGCGCATCCGGACTGCCGTCGAAGCTGGCGACCACCGCCTCGGTCAGTTCGTCACCCTCGAGCCCGTTCGTCATCTCGTCACTCCTTATGCTTCGATCACCATCGCCAGGCCCTGCCCGACCCCGATGCAGAGCGTGGCGAGTCCGTACCCCCCACCGCGCCGTGTGAGTTCATGCGCCAGCGTGGTCAGGATCCGGGTGCCGGAACTGCCCAGCGGGTGTCCCAGGGCGATCGCTCCACCGTTCACGTTCACCTTGTCGTGGTCCAGTTCCGGCCACTCCGACAGACAGGCCAGGCTTTGCGCTGCATAGGCCTCGTTCAACTCCACCAGCTTCAGGTCGTCCCAGCCGATACCGGCCTTCCGCAAGGCCTTCCGTGAAGCCTCGACCGGTCCGATACCGAAGTACTGCGGCTCGACCGCATGCACGGCCCGACTCACCACCCGTGCCAGCGGCACAATCCCCAGCTCCGAGGCCGTGGCTTCGTCCGCCAGCAGGACAGCGGAGGCGCCGTCGTTCAGGGTCGAGGAGTTCCCGGCCGTCACCGTTCCACCGGCGCGGAAGGCGGGCTTCAACCCGGCCATCGAGGCCGGCGTTCCCCCGTCGCGGATCGACTCGTCCCTGGTCAGCGGCTCCGGCGCCTTCCGGCCCTGAGGGAGGATCGCAGCCAGGTGCTCCCACTCGACGACCTCGGCGGCGAACCGCCCAGCGGCCCAGGCCTTGCCGGCCTTCTCATGGCTCGCCAAAGCGAAGAGGTCCTGCGCCTCCCGGGTGATCCCGTACCGGTCGGCGAGCAGTTCGGTGCACTCGCCGAGCGAAACCGTCCAATCGGCCGGCATCCGGGGATTCACCAACCGCCAGCCGAGCGAGGTCGATTCAGCGGTCAGGCTGCCGTGCGGGAAGGCCTTGTCGGGTTTCGGCAACACCCACGGCGCCCGACTCATCGACTCCACCCCGCCCGCGATCACCAGCGATGCGTCGCCGGTCTCGATCGCCCGAGCAGCCTGGATCGCCGCTTCCAGCCCGGACCCGCACAGCCGGTTGACCGTCGTACCGGGGACGCTGGTCGGGTAGCCGGCCAGCAGCGCGGCCATCCGCGCGACGTCGCGGTTCTCCTCGCCGGCACCGTTCGCGTTGCCCAGGAAGACATCCTCGATCAACGCCGGGTCTAGCCCCGGATGCCGGACCAGCAACTCCCGCAGCGTGACCGCAGCCAGGTCGTCCGGCCGTCCGCCGGCCAGCGCGCCGCCGAGCTTCCCGACCGGCGTCCGTACGGCGTCCAGGAGAAAGGCTGATCTGGTCATCGGGTTACCTCGCTAGGTCGTTCGCCGGTCCACGCACGCTCCAGCACCCAGCGGAGGGTAGTCTCGTCGAGCGGCACAGGGTTGGACAGGTGCTGCCCGGCCAGCCGGGTCGCGGCCTCCAGCGTCTGCTCGCGGGTGAGGCCAAGCTCGCACAGACTGGTCGGTACACCGGCCGCCTTGAACAGATCGAACAGCCCTGCCGCCAGGTCATCAGTTTCGAGCGCCGCTTCGAGGCGGGCCTTGGCTCGCGGTACGGCGGTGGCGTTCAGCAGGGTGATCTGGGGGAGAACCGCCGCGTGGGTCTCGGCATGCGGCAGGTTGTAGGTGCCGCCTAGCAAGTGGCACACCTTGTGGTGCAGCCCGGTCCCTGCGGAGGCAAGAGCCGAGCCGGCCAGGCAGGCGCCGTACAGGAGGTTGCCTCTAGCATCTAAATCGCGGGGGTCGGTGAGTACGGCCTCCAATCCCTCGCGGAGCGCCCGAGCGCCCTCGACGGCGGTGAGTTCGGTGATCGGGTCGGCCTGCGGCGTCCAGACCGCCTCGACGCAATGCGCCAAGGCGTTGGCGACGCTGGCCGCGGTCACCTTCAACGGCAGGCCGCGGCTCAGCAGCGGATCGTAGACAACGGTCTTCGGCCTGACCACCGGGTCGGTGCCGGTGCGCTTGTCGCCATCGGTGGTCTCGCCCCAGACCGGCGTCATCTCGGACCCGGCATACGTCGTCGGCACGGCGAGGATCGGCAAACCTGAGGTGAGTGCGATCGCCTTGGCCAGGCCGATCGCCGATCCGCCGCCCAGGGCGACGATCCCGGCGGCGCGGACCTCGGCCGCTTTGGTGCGGGCGGCCTCCGCCCGCTCGGTCGGGACATGCTGGCGGACATCGCCGAGGCGCCCCGCGCACCGATCGCCGAGGGCTCGCGCCAGCAAATCCGCCTCATTCTGCACTGCGCGGGTGTTGATCAGCAGGACCCTGTCGATCCCGAGTCGGCCCAGCTCCGCCGGGACGCGGTCCAGCGCACCAGGCGCGAGCACGATCCGGGTCGGCAGGCTGACGTGGACGAACGGCTCAGGCATCGATCGCTTCTTCGCGGTTCCGGAGCCTGCGCAGCTCACTCAGCTCCGCCGCGCTGGGCGGCGGAACCAGTTGGATGCTGTCGGCAACTTTCAGCGACCAGCCGGTGGCAGCCCTCGCCTCGTCGACGGTGACGCCCTCGTGTAGCCGGGTGAGGGTCAGCTCGTGGGTGTCCGGATCCGGTTCCAGCACGCCGTGATCGGTGATCACCAGCGTCGGGCCCGCACCGGTGGCGTCACGTTCGGTGCCAGTCGGCCCATAGCCGACCGAGGAGACGAAGTCGACCCGCTCGACGAAGGTGCGTGGTGACTGCCGCACGATCACGATCACCCGTTTCGCGGCCGCGGCGATCTCCGGCGCACCGCCGGCGCCGGGCAGCCGGATCTTGGGGCTCGCGTGGTCGCCGATCACCGTGGTGTTGATGTTGGCGTACCGATCGATCTGGGCCGCCCCCAGGAAGCCGACGTCGATCCGGCCGGCGCCGACCCAGAAGTTGAACATCTCCGGCACCGACACCACCGCGGTCGCCGTGCCGGCCAGATCGTCGTCACCGATCGACAATGGCAGCCTGCGGGGCCGGGCATCGATCGCGCCCGACTCGTACACCAGCCGGCAGGTCGGCGCGTGTGTCCGGCGGGCCAGATTCGCGGCCAGGTTGGGCGGACCGACCCCGACCAGGCAGACATCGCCGTTGTGCAGTTCTCGCGCCGCCGCCACGTTCATCATGTCCGCGCTGTCCCAATCAGGCATTCCCGGCCTCCTTGAGATCATTCGCGGCAGCCCAGGCGAGGAACGAGTCGCGGTCGCGGGAGATGGCGTCCCATTCCTGGTAGAAGTCGTTGTCACGGGTCGAATACCCCGCCGCGTACGACGGCCACGCACCACCCGGTACGACGCTCACGGCCGACAGGACCCAGCTCGGCAGAATCACCGCGCCGGTGTGTTCCGGGAACTCGTCGACAACCTCCTCGACGGTCACGATCGCGTGGTCGGCGGCGAGTACGGCCTCGCGCTGCACTCCGGTGATACCCCAGAGCATCACGTTGCCGTCCCGGTCGGCGAGTTGCGCATGAATCACCGTCACGTCGGGGTTCACCGCCTTGACCGCGGCCAGTTGCTCGCCCGTGAAGGGGCACGTGACCCGGCCGATGATGTCGCGCTGCTCCTCGAGGTCCGTGCCGCGGTAGCCACGTAGTACCGCGAACGGTAGCCCTGCGGCACCGGCCGAGTAGGCATTGGCCATACCTGCATGGCTGTGCTCGTGTACGACCAGCTTGTGCGGCCAATTGTGCTCCACTGCGTCCCTGAGGCGGTGGAGTGACCCGACGCCGGGATTGCCGCCGTACGAGAAGACCAGTTCGTCGGCGCAGCCGAGACCGATCAGTTGGTCGTACACGAGATCCGGCGTCATCCGGACCAGCTTCAGATGGCGGCGGCCCTGCCGGGCGATCTCGTGTGCCGCTGCGAACGGGATCAGGTGGGTGAAGCCCTCAAGGGCCACCGTGTCACCGTCGTGCACATGCGCGGCAACCGCCTCCGTAAGGGACACGATCGGGCTGGCTCCGGTCTCTGGCATCGATAGACGGCGCTCCTGATTTAGCGATAGACTTTTTCGATCAGCGAAAAGTTCTGCTTTCACCGAAAACCTGAAAACACTGAAAGGCTAGCCGATGCCTGGTGGACCGTCTACCGTTCCTGCTGGCACGTTCCTGCAGGGGCTGGAGCGCGGCCTCGCCGTGATCCGGGTGTTCTCCGCGGACACGCCGTCGCTGACTCTGAGCGAGGTCGCGCGCGACGTCTGCATCACCCCCGCCACCGCCCGGCGGATCCTGCTGACGCTGGAGGAGCTCGGCTACGTCCGCAGCGACGGGCGACGCTTCGCTCTTACGCCGCGGGTGCTGGCGCTCGGCTGGGCCTACCTCTCCTCGCTGGACCTGGGGGACATCGCCGGACCGTTCATGGAGGAGCTCAGTGCCAAGACCCGCGAGTCCTGCTCGATCGCGACGCTGGACCTGCCGGACATCGTGTACGTCGCCCGGGTGCCGACCAGCCGGATCATGACGGTCGCGCTCGGTGTGGGGGCTCGATTGCCGGCCTACGTGACGTCGATGGGCCGGGTGCTGATGGCAGGTCTGCCCGCGGACGAGCTGGACTCATACCTTGCGCGGTTGGTGCCGGAGCAGTTGACCGACCGTACGGCGACTTCGGTGGATGAACTGCGCGACGTGATCAGCCGGGCTGCCGCCGATGGGTATGCGCTGGTGGATCAGGAACTGGAGCTGGGCCTGCGCTCCATCGCCGTACCGATCATGGATGCGCGCGGCCGGCCGGTGGCGGCGCTGAACGTGTCAGCGCACGCCTCCCGTTCCACCCGGGCCTCGCTGCGTAACGACGTACTCACTCCGTTGCGCGAATGCGCCGATCAGATCGGTACGGCGCTCCGCCGGCGCGGCCGCATCTGAACCAGGCAGCCACACCCTGCTCAACGTTCGTCGGTCCTTAGTTACTCGGCGTGTTGTGATTCGTCGGCCCCGAGTTGCCGTCATTTCGCCTTCTGGAGAAATGGTTCAGTGCGGATCAGGCCTTGGCCAGGTCCTTGTCCATGGCCAGGTCCATGTCCAGGTCCTTGGCCAAGTCCTTGGCCAGGACGTCCAGGTAGTGCTGGTTGTACATGATGCCGAGGATGTTGCCGAACGGGTCGACCACGGACGCGGTGACGAAGCCGGGCCCCCGCTCGACTGGTGCCTCGTTCTCCTTCGCGCCCATCGACAGCAGCCTGGCGTAGGTCTTCTGGAGGTCGTCGACGTGCCAGAAGATCACGGCTCCGGCCGGGGTTGTCGACGTACTGTGCGGCGCGTAGCGGCTGTCGATGATGCCGAGTTCATGCTGGTAGTCGCCGATCCGGAACTCGAGGTACGCGGGCGGGCCGGCCTCCGGGCGGACGAAGTAGGGGTCGACGCCCAGCAGTTCGGAGTACCAGGCCCTGGCTGCCACCAGGTCGTCGGCGAAGAAGCTGACGGTGCTGAGTCCTCGCAACATCGGTGGATCCTTTCCTCGGGGGCGGCGTCGCCCGTCGGTGACAAGGACCATCCTTCCGCCTGAAGTGCTCACCAAATGAGCACTTTTCCCAGGGAGTTTCACCGCGAACGCGCAAAACGGCACCGCCCCCCGGCTCCTCGGCACCGCTGATGCGGTACGTCGGAACCGGGGGTCGGCTCCCCGGGGGGCGGGGTTCTGGGGTGGGAGGTCAGCTGCCGGCAGTCACACCGGCTGACACGCCGACGTGCTGCCAGGCCTCCCACGCGGTTCTCACCATCGACTCGAGGTCATGCTTGGCCGACCAGCCCAACTCGGACTCGATCCGCGACGGATCGGCGACCACGTCCGGCGGATCCACCGGCCGTGCCGCCGCTACTTCATACGGGCGGCGGATGCCGGTGACGCGCTGCACGGTACGCAGCACCTCGAGAACGCTCGCGCCCCGGCCACAGCCGACGTTGTAGATCTCGCCGAGCCGGCCAGGTTCGGCATCAGGGCCTCGATCGAGGCTCCGTTCGAGTTGCTGGATCGCGGCCAGATGGGCGTCGGCAAGATCCGCGACGTGGATGTAGTCGCGGATGCAGGTGCCGTCCGGCGTGGCGTGGTGATCGCCGTAGACCTGCGGCCGGGCGCCCCGGCTCAGCGCTTGCAGGGTGAGCTGGAGCAGGTTCGCGACACCCGGGTCGCCCAGGTCCGGACGACCGGCGCCCGCGACGTTGAAGTACCGCAGGCTGATCCAGGACAGATCGAGGGCGGGCGCGGCGTCGCGGACGAGCCACTCGCAGACCAGCTTGGTCGCGCCGTACGGGTTGATTGGTGAGGTGGGCGTCGTTTCGGTGACCGGCCCGGCCGGCGGAACGCCGTACACGGCGGCGCTGGACGAGAACACCAGCCGGCGGACGCCGGCAGCGCTCATCGCCTCCAGCACGCTCGCTGTGCCGCGAACGTTCTGGTGGTAGTAGTGCAGCGGCTGGCTGACCGACTCGCCGACGGCCTTCTTCGCGGCGAGATGCACGACCCCGCCGATGCGGTGCCGCATCATCACCTCGACCAGTTGGTTGGTATCGAGGACCGAACTGGTCACCAGCTCGGCACCGGCCGGCAAGCGTTCCGGACGTCCACTGCTGAGGTCGTCGACCACGACGACCTTGCGGCCGGCCCGGACCAGGCTCTCGGCGACGTGTGCGCCGATGTAGCCGGCACCGCCGGTGAGCAGCCAGGTTTCCGGCCGCCCTTCCGCCGACTGCGTTTCATGTTCGTTCATGAGGCCAACACTGAGCCCGCGCCGCGGTCCCCGGAACGTGCAAGCGGTGGAGGGAAGGGTGACTGTCCGCCCCCATCTGACGTAGTGCACCTGCAGGGGGTAGGGCTCATCACCTGTCGGATCACCGGAGGGGCTACAGGGGGGAGGCTTTGCTAGGGAAGCCGAAGTCTGGCCGGGGGGATGGACCAACGATGGATGTCTCACTCATCAACGAGGGCACGTATCCGTATGTCAGCGGTGGCGTCAGTACGTGGTGCGACCGGATGCTCTACGCGGCTGCCGCGCCGGCGATCGAGTTGCTACTGAGTGGAGAAGCTTCATGAGCGCAGAATCAATCCTCCTGCCCGCCGGCCTCGAGCGCTTCGACGGCGCAAGCGAGCTGTTGTCCGGGCAGTCCGCGGTCAGGCCGGTCGACGCCTTCGAGATCGCCGCCGCCCTCGAGGCAGCCGGCATCAACGACAGGGTCGCGCTCCAGCGGTACGGCCAGTCCGACGTCTTCGCGCTCGCCCGGCATCGCTTCGATGAGATGGCGGTCCGCCAGCCCACGGTGGTCGACGTCGCGCCGCCGCCGATCGACGTCCTGGTCACTCTCCTTCGCGGTCTCGTGTTCGTGTTGCCGGCGCTGCTCACCGGAGCGGTGATGGGCCGCCACCCGGAGCGCCCCATGGTCTGGGCTGTGCTGGTTGCGGTGGGCGTCGGCTGGGCAGCCGGCCAAGGCATCGCGTACGTCGGGTACCGGGTGCTCGGCG
>JAWWOY010000682.1:0-2539 GCA_033851195.1 Kribbellaceae bacterium
GTCGTCGTACCGCCGCCGATGGAGACGATCGCGTCCGACCTGGTGAAACCGGCCTGGCCGAGTACCGACCAGCAGTACGCCAGCACCTCGGCGGACTTGGCCTCCTCAGCGTCCGGGATCTCGATCGTCTGTGCGGTGAACCCGGCCGCGGTCAGGTCGTCGCGGATCGCGTCGCCGCTGGTCCGCAGCGCCCGCGGGTGGATCACCGCTACCCGCCGCACGTCCGTTCCGAGCAGTCCGGGCAGCTCGCCGAGCAAGTTGTTGCCGATCACAACGTCGTACGGGCTGGCTGCCTCGACCCGGATCCGGCGCGGCTGGTCGGTCAAATCCCCGGTCGAACCCTGGGTCATGCCAGCTGCCCCGCGATCTCGTCGGCGATGTCCTCCGGCGTACGGCCGTCGGTCTGCACCACCAGCTTCGCGACCTCGACGTACAGGGGGCGGCGGGCATCCATCAGGTTCTTCAGCTGGGTGCGAACGTTGCCGAGAAGCAACGGCCGGGCCACACCCAGGCCGACCCGCTTCGCGGCCTCGCCCAGGCTGACCTCCAGGAACACCACCGCGTGGCCGGCGAGATCCGCCCTCGTGTCCGCGTCCAGGATCGCCCCGCCGCCGAGCGACACCACGCCGTCGCTGGTGAGGGCGGCGGCCACCGCGGCCCGCTCGAGCTGGCGGAAATGAGCCTCACCCGAGTCCACGAAGATGTCCGAGATCGGTTTGCCCGCCGCGTTCTCGATGTCGATATCGGTATCCCGATGCGGCTTGCCGAGGCGAGCGGCCAGTAATGCGGCGATCGTCGACTTGCCCGAGCCGGGCGCACCGATCAGGACGAGGACAGGACTCATTGCGCCCACTCGCGGGGGGCGATCGTTGTCGGCAGGCTCTCGAGGTACGACTTGTGGTTGCGCGACGTCTCCGCCACCGAGTCGCCGCCGAACTTCTCGATCGACGCGTCGGCGAGCACCAGCGCCACCATCGCCTCGGCGACGATTCCGGCAGCCGGTACGGCGCAGACATCCGAGCGCTGGTGATGCGCCGAGGCTGCCTCACCGGTGGCCGTGTCGATCGTGCGCAGCGCCCGCGGCACGGTGGAGATCGGCTTCATCGCCGCCCGCACCCGCAGGGTCTCGCCGGTGCTCATGCCGCCCTCGGTACCACCCGAGCGGCCGCTGGCCCGGCGTACCTCACCGTTCTCGGTGACGATCTCGTCGTGCGCCTTCGACCCCGGCGTACGGGCTAGCTCGAATCCGTCGCCGAGCTCGACGCCCTTGATCGCCTGGATGCCCATCAGCGCGCCGGCCAGCTTGGAGTCCAGCCGGCGGTCCCAGTGCACGTAGCTGCCGAGGCCCGGTGGCAGACCGTCGACCACGACCTCGACGACGCCACCGAGCGTGTCGCCGGCCTTCTGAGCCGCGTCGATCTCGGCCACCATCGCCTTGCTCGCGTCCGCGTCCAGGCAGCGCACCGGGTCCGCATCCAGCTTCGCCAGGTCGTCGATCGTCGGGATCGACCCGTACGGCGCCTTGACCGTGCCGAGCTCGACCACGTGGCTGACGATCGTCACGCCATACGCCTGCTTGAGGAATCGCGCGGCCACCTCACCGAGCGCGACCCGGGCCGCGGTCTCGCGGGCACTCGCGCGCTCGAGCACCGGCCGGGCCTCGTCGAAGCCGTACTTCTGCATGCCCGCCAGATCGGCGTGACCGGGTCGCGGCCGGGTCAGCGGGGCATTGCGGGCCAGGTCGGCCAGCACGTCCGGATCCACCGGATCCGCGGACATCACCTGCTCCCACTTCGGCCACTCGGTGTTGCCGACCTGGATGGCGACCGGGCTACCGAGTGACAGCCCGTGACGGAAGCCGCCGATGAACGTCACCTCGTCCCGCTCGAACTTCATCCGGGCACCCCGGCCATAGCCGAGACGACGACGAGCGAGGGCGTCGGCCACGTCATCCGTGGTGACCGAAACCCCTGCGGGAAGACCTTCGAGTACGGCGACGAGCGCTTGTCCGTGCGACTCGCCGGCGGTGAGCCAGCGCAGCATGCCGCGATTCTTTCACGCGGTCACGCTGGCCCGTCGGCCAGTCTCACCGGCACCTGCGGCTACCGGGACTTCTCGAAAGGATTGAGGAGCCGCACACCGGTCCGTTCGACGTCCGTCGTGTTGCGGGTGACGAGAGTCCAGTTACGCACCAGGGCGGTTGCCGCGAGCAGTCCGTCAACGAGGGGCAACGGGGAATCCGCGTTCAAACGCCCCCACAACTGGGCTACCTCAGGGGTCACGGGGACGATTCTGTCCGCATAGTCATTCACGAGGCGTTGGCTCCACTCATCGAGAATTGCCGCTTGCCCAGGATCGCGCACAGCCAGCCGCTCGATGCCCTGCCGAATCTCGCCGACCACCATCACACTCAGAAACAGCTCATGGGTGGAGACTGTGTCGACCCACGCCATGGTGGCTTCGTCACCGTCCTGGGGTAGCACTGACACCACCCCGGTCAGTCTCGTCGTCGCACTCCTGATGAGGGGCCGCACGGGGT
>JAWWOY010000686.1:0-20714 GCA_033851195.1 Kribbellaceae bacterium
TCTTCCTGTTCGGCCGGATCCAGTTCACCATGGGCATGGTGCTCGCCGCGGTGCTGTTCCTGGTGCTGTGGTTCGTGCTCAGCAAGACCGCCTGGGGCCGGCACGTGTATGCCGTCGGCAACGAACCTGAGGCGGCCCGACTCACCGGTATCCACATCGACCGCACCCTGATCAGCGTGTACGCCGTCGCGGGGGTGATCTACGCCTTCGCGGCCTGGATGGCGCTCGGCCGTACCCCCACCGCCGACCCGAACGCGTACCAGACGGGCAACCTGGACAGCATTACCGCCGTGGTGATCGGCGGCACCAGTCTGTTCGGCGGTCGCGGCGGCGTGGTCGGCACCGTGGTCGGCGCCCTGATCGTCGCCGTTCTCCGCAGCGGGCTGACCCAGATGGGCATCGACTCGAACTACCAGAACCTCGCGACCGGCGTACTGGTCATCGCCGCCGTCGCCTTCGACCAGGCGACCCGCAGGAGGAGCTCATGAGCACGGCAACGGCAGCGGCGCCGGTCCCGACACTCGAACGCGAGCCACTGCTGTCCGCCCGTGGGTTGGTCAAGCGATACGGCCACGTGACGGCGATCGACGGAGCGGACTTCGACCTGTACCCGGGGGAGGTGCTGGCTGTCGTGGGCGACAACGGCGCCGGCAAGTCGAGCCTGATCAAGGCCCTCACCGGTGCCCTGCTGCCGGAAGCGGGCACCATCTCGCTCGATGGCAGGCCGGTGACCTTCCACTCACCGCTGGACGCCCGCAATGCCGGCATCGAGACGGTGTACCAGACCCTTGCGGTCGCGCCCGCCCTCGACATCGCGACCAACCTGTTCCTCGGCCGCGAGATACGCCGGGACGGGCTGCTGGGCAAAATCCGGGTCCTGGACCGTAAGGCGATGCGCACCGAGGCCCGCAACCAGTTGGACGCGCTCGGGATCGCCACGATCCAGGACATCACCCAGCTGGTCGAGACCCTCTCCGGCGGTCAGCGCCAGGCGGTCGCCGTCGCCCGGGCGGCGATGTTCGGCAGCAAGGTCGTCATCATGGACGAGCCGACCGCCGCCCTCGGTGTCCGGGAGACCGCGCAGGTCCTCGAGCTGATCAAGCGGATCAGCAACCGCGGCCTGCCGGTAGTGCTGATCAGTCACGACATGCCCGCGGTCTTCGAGGTGTCCGACCGGATCCATGTGCACCGCCTCGGCAAGCGCGCCGGCGTGGTGAGTCCCGCCGACGTATCGATGAGCGACGTGGTCTCGTTCATCACGGGCGCCGAGCAGATCCCAGGCTCGGGAAGTACCGATGCAGCGTCGTGACACCATCGACCCGCTCACGGTCTTCCGCTGGAACACCGATCGGAGGACCTGAACCCAGCGCATCACGCACCCGTGTATCGATCAGCGGGGTCCGTACGACTTGCCGGTTGCGGCCGCCAGTGAGGCGGTGGCCGACCCGTCAGGTGGGCCCACAAGTAAGGCGTTGGTGAAGATTTGGTCCTGCCGCGGGATGGGCTTCCGACCGGTCAGCTACATGCCTTAGATTTGATCAACGTGAGAGTCGATCGACGAGGGGTGACGGGTGCGACGCGGTCAGACGGCGCGACTGAGCGGTGCGGCCGCTGATGACCATCGCAGCTCAGGGCGCCCGCGCGCGTCGAGAAGACCGTTGCTGAACAAGGTCCTCGGCCTGGCGGGACTGGTCCTCCTCGCCGCCGGTTTGGTGTTCGCCCTCCGACCCGTCTCGGTCGACAGCATCGACTGCGGCTCAGTGTTCCAGCCGGTGACCGGCATCACGCCGATGGAGTGCGACAACCGGGTAGCCGATCGGGAAAGAGTCGCAGCGATGTTCGGAGGTGCCGGTCTGGTCGGTGTGGTACTGAGCATCGGCATCGCGGCCCTGCGCGAGCGAAGAGTCAACAAGGCAACAGGGCAGTAGCGGCGCGAATCGCGGGCCGCAAGGAGCCCGATCGACCGCGTTATTCACCGCGCGGGCGGACATCAGCCGGTAATCCGCCGTAACACGCTTGCGATCACGTCTTTGTACTGTTCGGGCCGTGAGAACGAGCAGGGCCGCGGTGCCCGGTCCCCGTCGGGCCCGCCGATGAGGGCATCTTCGCCGCGCCGCCGGGTCCGGGTGTGGTTCGGCGAGTACCAGATCGCCGACTACGTCGGTGAGCCCGCGTACGCCGCCCGTTACGAGGCAGCGATGCGGCGCCGATTTCCCGGGCTCAACGTCACCAATGAGGCGTTGCCGCTGCGCTGGGGAGAGTCAGCCGATCGGCCGTGAGTCAGGTGGCCTTCGCGGCGGGAGAGGCCGCCGGGCGTGCTTGCGCCGCACCGGCTGAGGGCGCCGATATGCTCGGCTGATCCCGCGCGCCTCAGCACGCTGAACCAGCTTCGGTATGGCTCAATGCGCCCGGAAGTGGTCATTATGGGACAAAAGCAGTCCTTATCGCTTTGATGTACGGGGAAGGACGCGTTGCCCTACCGGATATTCTGGACCCTGCCGGCGGACGCCTTGACCATGATGCGGGCGTTCCACCCGATGGTCGTCTGCTTCGCCGCCGCGCTGGCCGGTACGGCGATCGTTTTCGACGTGTTCTCTCTGGGTGCAGGCGCCCGCCCTGCGCTGGCCGCGATCTACACCGTCCCCGTCCTGGCCGGACTGCTCGGGTGCTTGATCGCGGCGGCCGAGGATCTGGGGCTGGAACGACCGGTCCTGTCCTGGACCGTGGCCGCGACTCTCGCCGTCGGGCTGACCAACGTCGCCTTGGTGGCAACCATCGGCGCCAGCCGGCGCACAGGTCCGTCGGACTGGCAGTACGGCGCCGAGGCGGTTCTGTTCGGCGCTGTCAGCGGGTTGTGCATCGCGGTGACGGCCGTTGTCATGGGCAACTTGGCCCACAGCCTGGGGATCGAGACCAGGACCCACATTCCGGACCGAAGGCGCGCACCGGCGACGGTGCGCGTTCCGGCCACGGTGGCCGGTGCGACGTCCGTTGCGAGGTCCGTTGCGAAGTCACGCCCGCAGGCGCCCGCCGGCAAGCCGAAGCGGACGGAGCCTCCGCCGCAGATCGAGGAGAGTCCAGCGGCTGAGTTTTTCGAGCTTCCCGCGCCGCGGGTGGTGCACCTCGCCGAGCCGAGGCCGGTGGGTCCGTCAGCCGGGCGAACCGGCCATGCGGATCGGCGAACCCCCCGAACTCGACGTGGTCTCGCGGTCCCACCAGCACGGCGAGTACTCCGACCGGGCCGCCCGCCGGACCCCGGTCGCTTCGGTGCCAGTGGCAACTAGTGTCCTGGTGACAGAAGTGGCCGGGTGCGTCACGCTGGGCGAATGGAGGAGGCGCACAGCCAGAGTGTCTCCAACGCAGCGGAATGGAGAAGGCCATGCCGGACGATTCGCCGAAGGTTCCTGAGACCACCGAGGAGGAGATCGACCGAGCCAACGCGACCGGTCGTACGCCGGTCGTGTTCATCCATGGTCTGTGGCTGCTGCCCAGCAGCTGGGACCGCTGGGCGGCGGTCTTCGAGGAAGCCGGCTACGCGGCGCTGACACCAGGCTGGCCCGACGACCCCGAGACGGTCAAGGAAGCCAACGCGCATCCGGAGGTCTTCGCCAACAAGACAGTAGGACAGGTTGCCGATCACTACGCCGCGGTGATCGGCAAGCTGGACAAGAAGCCGGCCGTGATCGGGCACTCCTTCGGCGGCCTGCTCGCGCAGATGGTCGCAGGACACGGTCTGTCCGCGGCGACGGTAGCTATCGATGCCGCACCGTTCCGTGGCGTGCTGCCGTTGCCGATCTCGGCGCTGAAGTCCTCGAGCCCGGTGTTGGGCAACCTGGCCAACCGGCACCGCGCGGTGCCGCTGACGTTTGACCAGTTCCGGTTTGCGTTCGCCAACGCGGTCAGCGAGGAGGAGGCCCAGCACTTGTACGACACGTACGCCGTACCGGCCTCCGGCGCACCGCTGTTCCAGGCGGCGACGGCCAACCTGAACCCTTGGACCGAGGCGAAGGTCGACACCGAGAACCCCGACCGCGGGCCGCTGTTGATCGTCTCCGGCGAGAAGGACCACACTGTGCCGCGCGCGATCGCCGAAGCGTCGTACAAGAAGCAGCAACGTAATCCCGGCACAACCGAGTTCGTGGAGATCCCCGGCCGGGGCCACGCACTGACGATCGACAACGGCTGGCGCGAGGTCGCCGGCACCGCACTCTCCTTCATCAAGCGGTTCGCCTGAGGCCGGCTCTGGCAGAGGCACTTGCCAGCCACTGGCAGGACCTTCGCCCCTGATCCTTGGTCGGATTTCGGTCTGGAATGAGGAGTGTCAGGAGCGTCTGCCGACGTGTCGCCTGCCTGACCGACGAGATTGCTCTAGTACGACCTGAGGGACGGGCCGGTGCTGTAGAGCGACGAAGGAGCGCCGTCATGACCGACTCGCCGCAGATCGTCTGGTCGACCGAATCCTGTTTCGCGACCACCTCGATCGCCTACCGGGAATTCGTCGAGGCGGCCAGACTTCGGCCGCTGGTGGCAAGGCAGATCAGGCGACTCCGTGGTGGCGCCGATGTCGTCGCAGTAGGAGCGTCGATCCGGTCCGCCTTCTTCGATGCGGAACTACCGGCCAGCCTGGCCGAGACCATCGCAGCGGCGTACCAGCAGCTTGGCGGGACCGGGACCGCTGTTGCGGTCCGCGGCGATGCTCCTGAGGAGAACCTGCTGGACGCCACCCTCGCAGGCAGGCAGGAGTCGTTCTCGAACGTGCGCGAGACCAAGCCCCTGCTGGCCGCCTGCAAGCGCTGCTGGGCGTCGTTGTTCACTGATCGGGCCATCATCTACCGGGAGGTGCGGGGCATCGATCACCTGTCCGTGACCCTGTCCGTGGACATCCAGCGGATGGTGCCCTCGCCGATCGGGTCCGCGAACGAGCTGTCCGAGGACAGTCTGGTCCTCGCCGGCGCAGCCTCTGACTAGCGATGAACGGTCAGGTCCCGGTGAGCCGGGAGGCGTGGTCGGGGACCTGGGTCTGCATCTCCCGCGGCGTCCGTTCATAGCCTTTGGACGGGGGCCGTGGCGGCAGTTCCAGGGGTGGTCGCTGCACCTCGTAGTACGGGATGGTCGAGATCAGGTGGGCGATCATGTTGATCCGGGCTGCCCGTTTGTCCTCGCTCTCCACCACGTGCCAAGGCGCCTCCGGGATGTCGGTGTGCACGAACATCTCGTCCTTGGCACGCGAGTAGTCCTCCCAGCGGGAGATCGACTCCAGATCCATCGGGGAGAGCTTCCAGCGGCGCATCGGATCCTCGAGCCTGCTGCGGAAGCGGCTCTCCTGCTCGTTGTCGCTGACGGAGAACCAGTACTTGCGCAAAAGGATGCCGTCCTCGACCAGCAGGCGCTCGAAGATCGGGCACTGGTGCATGAAGCGGGCGTACTCCTGGTTCGTGCAGAACTTCATCACCCGTTCGACGCCGGCACGGTTGTACCAGCTGCGGTCGAACAGCACGATCTCTCCGGCGGCGGGCAGCAGCTCGATGTAACGCTGGAAATACCATTGGGAGCGTTGGCGTTCGGTGGGTGCCGGTAGTGCGGCGATCCGGGCGACCCGGGGGTTGAGGTATTCCGCCACGCGTTTGATCGCGCTGCCCTTGCCGGCCGCGTCGCGTCCTTCGAAGATCACCACTACCCGGGCACCCTCGACGCGGACCCACTCCTGCAGCTTCACCAGTTCGGCCTGCAACCTGAGCAGTTCCTTCTCGTAAACCTTCTTCGGCAACCGTTCGGGCTTCCGCTTGTTCTGCGAGCCCTGGTCCTGCGAGGACGCCCGTGTTGCGCTCTTCTCGCGCTTACCAGCCATCGTCATGACCTCCCATTTGCAGGATCTGCCTATTTGCCGGATCTGCCTAGTGTCCCGATGTGCTGCTATCGCGACCGTACGAGATGTGGAGCACGGCTGGGAACTCCGCGGCTCCGGCCCTGCCCAGCAGGCGCCGTTTCTGCGAAGGTCGGAGGATGAATGAGCAGATGGCTGCCTGGGCCGTCGATCGGCCCGGGCCGATCGACAGTCGCCCGATTCGGCAGGTCCGCCGGCCGGTGCCGTCACCCGGGCCGGGAGAGGTCCTGGTCGAGGTGCTCGCCTGCGGTGTCTGCCGCACCGACCTGCACCTGTGCGAGGGGGACCTCGCGCCTCGCCGGCCCGGCGTCGTACCGGGACACCAGGTAGTGGGAGAGGTGGTCGACCGGGCCGCCGGCGCGGACCGTTTCGAGCTGGGGGACCGGATCGGCATCGCCTGGCTGCGGGGGACGGACGGATCTTGCGAGTTCTGCCGTTCCGGTGCGGAGAACCTGTGCCCGAGGTCGACGTACACGGGTTGGGACGCGGACGGCGGGTTCGCCGAGTTCGCAGTGGTGCCGCAGGACTACGCCTATCGACTCCCGGCGAGTCGGCCGGCCGAGGAGCTGGCTCCGCTGCTGTGTGCCGGGATCATCGGCTATCGGTCACTGCTGCGATCGAATCTGCCACCCGGTGGACGGCTGGGCCTGTACGGGTTCGGCTCGAGCGCGCATCTCACCGCTCAGCTGGCGGCGGCCCAGGGTGCCGAGATCTTCGTGCTGACTCGCGGCGAGGCGAACCAGAAGCTGGCCCGGGAGCTCGGCGCGGCGTTCGTCGGAGGCGCGCAGGACACACCGCCGGTGCAGTTGGACTCGGCGATCGTGTTCGCGCCGGCCGGTGAGCTGGTGCCGGTCGCGCTGCAGGCGCTCAAGTCGGGTGGGACCGTGGCGGTGGCGGGGATCCACCTCAGCGACATCCCGGCGCTGAACTACGAGCGCGACCTGTTCCGCGAGCGCGATCTGAGGAGCGTGACGTCGAACACCCGTCGCGACGGCGAGGAACTGTTCCGGCTGGCGAGCAGATTGCCGATCGTCGCGCACAGCACCGTCGTACCGTTCGGCGAGGTGGACCGAGCCCTCTCCGAGCTGGCGCACGGTCGTGCATCGGGCTCGTTGGTCATGGCCGGCCGCGATGACTAGTGGCAGGTCAGCCGGTCGCCGGTCGGATGCCGGTGATGGCGAAGATCTCGACGTCTTGGAGGTGACCGCCGGTCGAGGCCACGATCATCAGGGCAGGATCGGTCGCACCGCGGAAGCTGACCCGTGCCGACCACGGTTGCCGGTCACCGCCGGCAGTTACGCAGCAGTAGTTGCCGATCGGCGCAGCGGACGACGGCTGCCGGACTTCGATCCGGATGGACTCGTCCACGCCGCTGATCCGGCCGCCCACGGTGAGTGGCGAGGCCACGGTCGCACCGTACGTCGGTCGGTCCACGGTGAGCGTGGTGTCAGCGGTGCCGACGACCTCCCAGGGCGCGTCCGACCCTCCGCCGATCCGGACGAGGTGGAGCACAGCCGCCACGCCGAGGGGACTCTCGCCGGCTTGGTAGCCCACGGTGACGTGTGCATCGTCGCCCCGGATCGAGCGCGACACGACTTTGTCGATCTCCGTGAAGCCGAGGTAGCCGGTGGTGAAGGACAGCGCGGTCTGCTCAGCGTCGAGGTGCCATGACTGGTGCCCGTCGGCGCGGTAGCTACGCTGCCAGGCCGCCGCAGCGGCCTCCGAGGCGAACGGCCACAGCGGCTGGTACCGGAACGATCTGAGGGTGGTGGGCACCGATGATGCCGTGGGTACAGGAGTGGTGGACGTCGGCGAGACGGCAGGTGTGGCCGACGGCCCGGGTGACGTCGGATTGGTGAACAAGGGACTGGCTTGCTGACCCGAGTCCGTGCCACCACCGATGAATGTGACCGCGAGCACGACCGCGAGCATGGACACCAGTGTGATCGCCGCGGCGACGAGGACCGCCGCGCGCATCCGTCGGGTCATCCGTGGCTGATGCGGATCCTGACTGGTCATCCCGCCCCCTGATCCCGCTGTCGTGCCGGCGCGTCGGCGAGCTGAGGAGCGAGGGAAGCCCACCGCCGCTACTGCAGCGGGCCGAGAAGTACGGTGCACGGTTCGGGTCCGCTTCTCCGTATCCAGCTGTCAAGGCTTCCCTCACCTGTTCCCATTGCACCTCGAACAGCGCCCCCGCATCAGGGCCGAAAGTCCCGGTTCGGGACCAACGGTACCTGGAGGGCTACCGACCGACACCGCGGTCGACTGCCGTTGGCGCGAGCGCCTGGACGACCGCGAGGACCGCGAAGAGGGCAAGCGTCAACGCATGGACAACGGTGCACCACAGACAGATCGCGTTGATGCGAAACAGTTCGGCCCAGATCAGGTAGAACACGAACAGCAGCCCCGTGGTGGCCGCTGCAAGCCGGGCCCGACCCGGCCACGGGCTGTGTGGGCGCCATAACGGTGGTGTGCACAGCAGCGTCATCCCGGCAAAGAACAGCAGCCCGAGCACCGCGATCGGGATGCCTGCCAGCCGCGAGTAGTCGCTGGAAGTGACCTTCGCGCAGTTGATCGCGCCGGTGTTCGGGCAGGCCAACGTCGAGGAGGCGGTGAAATGCTCATACGTCAGGTACGCAGACACCAGAAGTCCGGCGATGCACATCGACAGAGCGGCGGCCAGTAGCCCTCTCGGGGGCTGCGTGCTCACCGGGTCAGGCCTTGCCCAGATGGGCCAGGGCGGCGGCGACGCCGGGCGCGGTGCAGACGTTTGCCGGTTTGTTGCCGGTGGCCTGGCACAGGGCAGCGGTGAACAGGTTCGCGGACCCGTCGACTGCCTGCGCGATCTGGCTGGACGGGTTCTTCAGTTCCGCGGCGACCTGTGCCTGGGACAGCCCGTGCAGCAACTGCGGACTGTAGGTAGCTCCGGACGAAACGTACTTGCCGGCGATGTCGACGAACGGGATGCTGCCGGCCTGACCGGTGACGTACGGCGGCTGGTCGTAGGTGCTGAACGTCTGCTGATCCGCCGGCGTCAGGGGGTCCAGCGGCGCGTAGCCGCCGTTGACGAGCGTGTTGCTGGTGGTCTCCACACCAGTGAAGCTCAGGTACTGGCTGTGGTAGGTGGCACCGTGGAACGACAGCGTCGGGGTGTTCGGGTATACGTCGTTGCCGGCCGACGACGTGACACCGAGGTTGGTGAAGGTGCCGAACCGCGACAACGCGACCACGACCGGCCACCGTTCCGCAGCGCAGTACGGGCAGTACTCGGCACCGACGTAGAGCACCTTCGGCTTCCCCGCGTCGGTCAGCGCCGGCGCGGTGATCTTCTGCGGTCCGCCTTGGGCGGATCCGACGCCGATCTTGTTCAGGGTCGCGGCGGGCACTGAGGCGAGATCTGCCGCTATCTGGCTGCTGGTCAGACCGGATGCGGCAGCCGGCGGGGTGCTGGCTCCAACTCCGGACAGCTTGGCGATGATCAGGCCGGCGACCACCGCGACGACCAGAGCCACCGCGGCACCGGCGAACAGCAACCGACGGCGCCGTTCCGCTCGCAGTTGCGCGGCCCGGAGTTGCGCCGCGTGTTCGCGGGCAGTGGCCTTCTTGCCACCACGGCTGCTCATCCTGTTGCTTCTCCTCTGCCGGGATGTTCGGTGGGCGCGTGCTGCCGCAGCCTCGACAGGCTCTCCGTGGTCCGAGAGCCTTCGGCCGCACGTCGCACGCAACCCACACGAGTGTTACACGCTCCTGCGCGACACCGGGAACAAGTTCCCGCGCGAGTGGACCCAAGGCCCCTGGACCGGCACGGGGCCGGGTACGACGATCGAATGAACAGAGTTTCCTAGCAGAGAGGTGAGGGCGATGGCTGCTACCCGACGGTGGAGCGTCGACATCTTCATCGACGAGCACGAGGACGAGCGGATCACTCAGGCGGAGGCCCGGCTGCGGACGAACGACAAGACGCACCTGGTCGGCCAAGGCACCGCTCACCGGCACCCGGACGACGCGGAGGTCGCCGAGATCGGTGACGAGTTGGCGGCGGCCAGGGCGTTGTCGAACCTGTCGCACGAGTTGATCCACGCTGCCGCGAGCGACATCGAGCAGATCACCAAGAAGCACGTGTACCTGCGCGGCTGACCGTCAGCCTCCGGCTGCGGCGGGCGGAATGACAGCGACCGGGCAGTGGGCGTGCTGCAGCACGGCCTGGCTGACCGAACCGAGCAGCATGCCGGCGAAGGCGCTGCGGCCTCGCGAGCCCAGGACGATCAGCTGTGCATCGGCAGACAGCCGCAACAACTGATCGGCGGGATGTCCCTCCACGTGCACGAGTTCTGCGTACTTGCCGCCGTCACGGCTGTGGACCTGTGCGTCCAGGTCGCTCTGCGCGATGCGGTCGCGATCGGTGTAGCGCGGCTGGGCCGTAACGACCCGGACTGTCAGCCCGTGTCGCCGGCCGTACTCCAGCCCGAAGTCCAGCGCCACCACGCTTGCCGAGGAACCGTCGTACCCGACCACCACCCGGGTGCCGGTCTCTCCAACTCGGTCGCGGACGACGACGACCGGACAATGGGCGTTTGCAGCCAGGTCGAGACCGGTCGACCCGACAACCGAACCGAGCGTGACTCCCAGTTCTCTGGTGTCGATCACCAGCAAGGCAGCCTCCCGCGACGCCTCGATCAGCACGGGCGACGGGAAGCCGTCTACCGTCCTGCTGTCGACCGTTATGCCGGGTTCGAACTTCTGAGCGATCGCGGTCGACTCCTCGACGAGCCGATCAGCAGCGGCACGGAGGCCCGGGGCCATGTCGCTGGCTCCCAGCGGCAGGTGGAACATGGGCCAGACGAACGCATGCACCAGCCGCAGTTCTGCGCCACGGGACGCTGCCTCTCGCGCCGCCCACTTGATCCCCGCCTCTGCCGCCGGCGAGCCGTCGATGCCTGCTACCACGCGGGTGGTCGTCATCGTCGTTCTCCTTCCCAGGTTCAGTGCTTCCAGCGTCTGCCCGACCGCGAGGCCGGCAGCAGGGGCGAAGGTCCTGTCCGGTCGGTCGTCGGACCTCCGACGTCATCAAGGCCGCTCAGCGGACGACCGCCACCGGGCAGGGCGCGTGGTGCACCAACGATCGGCTGACTGAGCCGAGCAAGAGGCCGCGAAAGGCTCCGCGGCCCCTGGAACCGACGACCAGAAGTTGCGCCGACAGAGCCTCCTCGACCAGGACTTCGTCGGCATGCCCGCGGATGAGTTTCTCCTTCACCACCACGTCGGAGTACATCTCGGCGTGCCCGGCGATCGACTCGGCCAGCACAGCGGCGTTCTCCTGCTCGAGTTCGTCGAAGTCGTAAACCAGCGGCAGCAGATCGCCCGGGCCGGTCCGGACGGGGTCCTGCCAGGCGAGCACCGCGGTCAGCGACGCGCCCCTTGCCTGCGCCTGCGCGAAGGCGAAGTCGACGGCCGCGACGGAACTCCCCGACCCGTCGACGCCGACCACCACCTCCGGCGGGGTGCTGGGGTCGGCCTCCTCCCACCGGGCCGGCACGACGACGACCGGGCAGGTCGCGTGAGTCGCGACGTGCGCCAACACCGAGCCCGCAGTCAGGTCGCGGAACTCGCCCAGGCCACGCGAGCCGATCACCAGCAGCGCCGCGTCCATTGCCTCGTGCAACAAAACCGGCGCCGGGTCGGCGACCGTGACCACCACATCGATCATCAGCGCGGGGTGACCGGTCCGGACCCGCTGGCAGGTTGCGTGCAGCAGCCGCTCGGCCGCCTGCCGGATCGGGTCGATCTGCTGCATCACTGCCAGGCCGATCGGACGGCGCACGAGCGGTAGAGCGAGCGCGTGCACCAGGCGTAGTGGTGCGTGCCTCCGGGCGGCCTCGTTCGCGGCCCAGGCCGCAGCCGCTTCGCTGGCCGGTGAGCCGTCGTACCCGGCGACGATGGTCCGAGGCGGGGTGGTGGTCATCAGGAAGTCCCCTCGTCAACCGGCCAGTGCCAGTCGCGGACCTCGGGCAGGTCGTCGCCGTGCTCGAGGATGTAGGCGTGGTGCCGGGTCCGTTGATCCGTGAGCCACTGGCGGGCCACGAAAGCTCGCTGGCCCAGACCTGGGACCCGATCGATCACGTCCATGGCCAGGTGGAACCGGTCCATGTCGTTGCGCACCACCATGTCGAAGGGCGTCGTGGTGGTGCCCTCCTCCTTGTAGCCACGGACATGCAGGTTGGCGTGGTTGTGCCGGCGGTAGGTCAACCGGTGGATCAGCGACGGGTAGCCGTGGTAGGCGAAGATGACCGGCCTGTCGGTGGTGAAGAGTGCGTCGAACTCCGCGTCGGTCAGTCCGTGCGGGTGCTCCGAGGCCGGCTGGAGCCGCATCAGGTCGACGACATTGACGACGCGGATCCTCAACTCTGGAAGATGTTCGCGCAACAGGCTGACGGCCGCCAGGGTCTCCAGCGTGGGGACGTCGCCCGCACAGGCCAGCACCACGTCGGGATCCTCGTCGTGGTTGCCCGCCCACGACCAGACCCCCAGTCCGCGGGCACAGTGCAGTACTGCGGACTCGTGGTCCAGCCAGCTTTCCTGCGGTTGCTTGCCGGCGACAATCACGTTGATGTAGTCGTGGCTGCGCAGGCAGTGGTCGGCACAGGCCAACAGGGTGTTGGTGTCCGGCGGCAGATAGACCCGGATCACTTCGGCCTTCTTGTTCACGACGTGGTCGATGAAGCCGGGATCCTGGTGGGAGAAGCCGTTGTGGTCCTGCCGCCACACGTGCGAGGTGAGCAGGTAGTTCAGGGAAGGGATCGGTCGCCGCCAGGCCAGTCCGCGGGTCACCTTCAGCCACTTGGCGTGCTGGTTGACCATCGAATCGACCAGGTGCACGAACGCCTCGTAGCAGGAGAACCAGCCGTGCCGGCCGGTGAGCAGATATCCCTCCAGCCAGCCCTGGCAGGTGTGTTCGCTGAGGATCTCCATCACCCGGCCGTCCACCGCGAGGTGCTCGTCGGTCGGCAGCACCTCCGCGTTCCAGGCTTTGGCTGTGACGTCGTACAGGGCGTCCAGACGGTTGGAGGCGGTCTCGTCGGGACCGAAGACGCGGAAGTTGTGCTGGTCCGCGTTCGCCTGCATCACGTCGCGGAGGAAGGTGCCGAGCACTCGGGTCGGCTCGTGCGGTCCGCTACCCGGCCGCGGTACGTCGACCGCGTACGCAGACAGGTCCGGCAGTTGCAGTTCACGGGAGAGCAGACCGCCGTTGGCGTGCGGGTTGGAACCCATCCGCCGTTCGCCGTGCGGTGCCTGCTCGAGCAGTTCCGGCACCGGTCGACCGTCTGCGTCGAACAGTTCGGCCGGCCGGTAGCTGCGTAGCCACTCCTCCAGCATCGCCAGGTGTTGCGGCGACGTACGGACGCCGGTCAGTGGTACCTGGTGGGCACGCCAAGTGCCTTCCACCTGTACGCCGTCGACCTCCCGCGGACCGGTCCAGCCCTTCGGCGTACGCAGCACGATCATCGGCCAGGCACGCCGGGGTGCTTCGGGATCGGAACGTGCCTCGGCCTGGATCGCGGCGATCTCGTCCAGCACCTGGTCAAGAGTGGCCGCGAGGGTCTGGTGCACCGGTTCGGGATCAGCACCCTCGACCAGGAAGGGCCGGTAGCCGTAGCCCTCGAGCAGACTGGTGAGCTCTTCGTCGCCGATCCGGGCGAGGATCGTCGGGTTGGCGATCTTGTAGCCGTTGAGATGCAGGATCGGCAGCACGGCACCGTCGGTGCGCGGATCGAGGAACTTGTTGGAGTGCCAGGACGCAGCCAGTGGCCCGGTCTCGGCCTCACCGTCACCGACCACACAAGCGACCAGCAGGTCCGGATTGTCCAGTACGGCGCCGTAGGCGTGGCTGAGGGAGTAGCCGAGCTCACCGCCCTCGTGGATCGACCCCGGCAGTTCGGGCGCGACGTGACTGGGGATCCCGCCGGGGAAGGAGAACTGATGGAACAGGCGGTTCATCCCCTGGGCATCCCGGGAGACATCCGGATAGGTGTCGGAGTAGCTGCCTTCGAGCCAGGTATTGGCGGCGATGGCAGGACCGCCGTGGCCGGGGCCGATCACGTACATCATGTTCAGGTCGCGCTGCCGGATCACCCGGTTGAGGTGCGCGTACAAGATGTTGAGGCCGGGCGTCGTCCCCCAGTGCCCCAGCAACCGGGCCTTGATGTGCTCAGGCCGGAGCGGCTCCGTCAGCAAGGCGTTGCGCAGCAAGTAGATCTGGCCGACCGAGAGGTAGTTGGCAGCCCGCCAGTAGGCATCCAGTGCCTGCACTTCGTCCGCCGTCAGTGGCTTGTCGGCAACCTGATGCATGCTCACTCCTCGGTGTGGTCGACGTGGTTCCTCCCAACACTGGAGTGGGGGCCAGCTGCGCTACCAGGGCCGAAGGTCCGTCGGACGGGGGCCGCCGGTAATTACCTGGTACCTGCGGCCTTGCACCCGATGCCGCCGGGCGAGCTGCCACCACTTCACCCGCCGCCAAGCGCGCTGGACGCGTAAGCAGGGCCGAAGGTCCGTTCGACGGTGGCCCCTCCGGCCCTGCTGCGTGGGCTCGGACGGGGGTGGAGTGGAGATGTCAGGACAGCCCTGACTTCAAGGAGGCAAGGGCAGATGACCGCACAGGCGTTTTCGGCTGCACGCATCGGGTGGGATGCGCTTGCATCCGACGGTTCCGTGGTACGCATTCGTCCGATCAGCGCCGAGGACGAACCCGCCCTGCAGGCCCTGAACCGTCGGGCCTCCGACCGGTCGATCTATCTGCGCTTCTTCGCGCTCGACCGGAGCGGAGCGGATCAGCAAGCCCACCACCTGGCCGGCTCCGACTCCCTGGACGGCCACGTCGCCCTGGTGGCCGAGACCGCCGGAGCGGTGGTCGGCGTGGCCAGCTATGAGCCGATGCGTGCCGGTGAGGCCGAGATGGCGTTCCTGATCGACGACGCGGTCCACGGTCACGGGATCGGGACCCTGCTGCTGGAGCAGTTGGCAGCGGTGGCTCGTGAACGCGGCATCCACCACCTGCATGCCGAGACCCTGGCTGAGAACGGCCCGATGTTGCGTGTCTTCATGAATTCCGGTTTCGACGAGGTGCACAAACTGGACAGCGGGGTGGTCGAACTGTCGCTCGACACTGCCTACGCGTCGACCACCCTCGACCGGATGGCCGAGCGGGAACGCGCGGCCGAGGACCGGTCGCTGCACCCACTGCTGGCGCCCCGCGCGGTGGCGGTGATCGGAGCCGGTCGGAAGCCGGGTGGGATCGGTCACGAGGTCCTGGTGAATCTCGTCGAGGGCAAGTTCACCGGCAGTCTCTTCGCCGTCAACCCGAAGGCGGGCCAGATCGACGACGTCCTTGCCTATGCCTCGATCGCAGACGTCCCCGGACCGGTGGACCTTGCGGTCATCGCTGTTCCCGCTGCCCAGGTTCTGCAGGTAGTGGAGGAGTGCGGGCAGGCCGGGGTCCGTGGCGCGGTGATCCTCACCTCCGGGTTCTCCGAGGCTGGTGCCGACGGGCAGCAGGTCCAGCGCGACCTGCTGAAGCTGGCCCGCCGCCACAGTCTGCGACTGATCGGGCCCAACTGTCTTGGCATCGTGAACACGGCTCCGGATATCCGTCTCGATGCCACCTTCGCCAACGTGCCGCCAGTACCTGGTTCACTTGCCTTGGCGGCGCAATCAGGTGCCGTCGGCATCGCTGTCCTCGACCACGCCGGCCGGGTCGGACTCGGTATCTCCGAATTCGTCTCCCTGGGCAACAAAGTAGATGTCAGTGGCAACGACCTGTTGCTGCACTGGTGGCACGATCCGCGCACTGACGTGATCGGCCTGTACCTGGAGTCGTTCGGTAACCCGCGCAAGTTCGGCCGGCTGGCCCGGCTGGTGGGCCGGACCAAGCCCGTCCTGGTGGTCAAGGGCGGCCGGTCGAGCGGCGGTCGCCGGGCCGGCGCCTCCCACACGGCGGCTGCAGCCACCCCGGACACCGCGGTGGACGCCTTGTTCGCGCAGTCCGGCGTGCTGCGGATGGAGACGCTGGAGGAGATGGTCGAGACCGCCCGCGTCCTTGCCGGACAACCGCTACCCAAGGGCCGGCGGCTGGCCGTGGTAGGCAACGCAGGTGGCGCCGGTGTCCTCGCGGCAGATGCAGCCGGTGCCCTGGGCATCGATGTGCCGGAGTTCAGCGCGGCGACCGTACACGAGTTGCTCGAGGCAACCGGTGCTGTCGGTGCAGGCAACCCGGTGGATCTGGGTGCCGCTGCCACTCCGCAGACACTCGAGCAAGCGATCCGGGTGGTGCTGAACAGTGCCGAAGTGGACGCAGTGCTCGTCAACTACGCCGCGACCCGGGCCGGCAATGTCGACGACACCTATGCCGCGCTGGCTCGCGTTGCCGCGGGTGCCACCATCCCGGTGCTGGTCAACTGCCTCGGCGCTCCGGACGCGGATCCGCAGGTGCTCGTGGGCGATGGCTCCAAGCTGCCGGTCTTCCCGTTCCCCGAGGCCGCTGTGCGCGCACTCGGCCACGCGATGCAGTACGCCGAGTGGCGCGCGCGACCGCAGGGCGTCGTACCGGACCTGAACGGGCTTGACCTTGACGGCGCCCGGACCGTCGTGCGCCGTTTGCTGGTGGATCAGCCTGAGGGCGGCTGGCTCGACCCGGCTCGTTCAGAGGCGCTGATGGGTTGTGCCGGCATCGCGGTGGTCCCGGCTGTCGTTGCCGGAAGCCGGAACGCGGTGCTGGAAGCCGGGGAACGATTGGGCTATCCGTTGGCGATGAAGACGGCCGCTGCCGGGATCGTGCACAAGACCGACGTCGGCGGTGTCCGGCTGGGTATCACTGGTCAAGCCGAGCTGGAGACGGCGTACGACAAGATCATCGCGGCGACCGGCGATCCAAACGTGGTTGTCCAGGCCATGGCACCCACTGGGGTGGAACTGGTCGCGGGACTCGTGCGGGATCCGTTGTTCGGGCCGGTGCTGATGGCCGGCAGCGGTGGGGTGCTGACGGATCTGCTGGCCGACCGGCGGTGGCGCGGGTTGCCGCTGACCGACCTGGATGCGGCTGAGATGGTGCGGTCACTGCGCTGTGCGCCGCTTCTCGCCGGTTATCGCGGTGCGGAACCGGCGGACGAGGCGGCCGTACTCGATGTCCTGCACCGGATCGCCCGGCTGGCCGAGTGCCTGCCGGAGATCGCTGAGCTGGACATCAACCCGTTGATCGCCGCCCCGTCCGGCGCCTTCGCCGTCGATGTCAAGATCCGGCTCGCACCATCCCAGGCCGAGCCCGACTGGTACTCACGCCACCTCCGCTGAGGCCGTCAGACCTGCTTCCCGCCGTGGATCACCGCCACCGGGCAACGGGTGTGGTGCAGCAGCCCGCGGGACACCGACCCCATCCGCAGCGGCGTGAACTTTGTCCGGCCGAGGCCGCCGACGACAACGAGGTCGGCAGTCTCGGATGCCTGGGCGAGGACCTGGATCGGGTGACCGGCAACGTACTGCGTTCGCACCCCGACATCCGGATACCTCTCCTCCCAGCCCGCCAGCGCTGCTGCCATCAGACGGCGGGCATCGGCTTGCCAGGGAGAATCGTCGCGGTCCAGCCAGATGTCCGGTCGCGGGAACGTCTCGGGCAGCTCGGTGGCGTTGACCGCCACCAGTTCGCCCGCAGTCGATGACACAACCTCAAAGCCGAACGCAAGGGCATCCTGGCAGGAGCTGGACCCGTCCACCCCGACCACTACATGTCCCTGCTCGGGACCCTGCCAGCAGTCCGGTACGACGACCAGTGCGGTCGGCGCGAGTGCCGTGACCACCTGCGAGGTGGATCCCATCACCAGTTCGGCGAACCCGCCGGCACCGCGCCGGCCGATCACCAGGAGGGAGGCGTCGCGGGACGCCTCGAGCAGCACCTCGGCCGGATTGCCGTGCTGGATCTCCAGCTTCGCGTCCGGGTAGTCGAGCCGGGCCAGTTCGTTCGCGGCGTCGTCGAGGATCTCCGATCCGTCATCACGTTCGGGTGCGGCCGGCAGGGGGCGAGCTCGACGGGAGTGGTCCACCACGTGGATCCCGCGGATCGGCCAGTGTTTGCGGCTGGCGTGGTTGACAGCCCAATCGAGGGCGATCAGACCATCATGGGAGCCGTCGATTCCGACGACTACCGACGGCCGGTGCTGTGCGGACATGATGGGCACCTCTCGATCGGCGGACTGTTTCTCCAGTCCAGCGCAGGCGCGGTTGCCCTGACCAGGGCGGAATGACCTGCCCGAAGCGACGAAGGTCCCTCCAGGTGGTGGATTTCAGCACTTCCTGGTAGCCGTCGGGCGCGCGAGGGTCGAAGTACAGAACTTCGAGCAGTGGAGGTCGACCGACGATGAAGGCACTGGTTTACAACGGTCCGGGACAACGGAGCTGGCACGAGGTGCCGGAGCCGATGATCCTGGACCCTGAGGACGCGATCGTGCGGGTCGATGCCGTGACGATCTGCGGCACGGACCTGCACATCCTCAAGGGCGATGTACCGACCGTCGACAGCGGCCGGGTGCTGGGCCACGAGGCGGTCGGCACGGTCACCGACGTCGGCGACGGCGTTCGCGGTGTCACCCCGGGAGATCGGGTGCTGATCTCCTGTATCAGCTCCTGCGGCCGCTGTGAGTACTGTCGCGAGGGCCGTTACGGGCAATGCCTGGGGGGCGGCGGCTGGATCCTCGGTCACCGGATCGACGGGACTCAGGCCGAGATGGTCCGGGTGCCGTTCGCGGACCGGTCGATGTACAAGCTGCCCGCCAACGTCAGCAACGAGTCGGCGCTGTTGCTGGCCGACATCCTGCCGACGGCGTACGAGGTCGGCACGCTGAACGGCCAAGTCTCGCCCGGCGACACGGTTGTGATCGTCGGTGCCGGACCGATCGGCCTGTCCGCTATCACTACCAGCAAGCTGTTCAGCCCGTCCCGGGTGGTCGTCGTGGACACTGCGGTCTCCCGGCAGAAGGCAGCCATGGAGCACGGTGCCGACCTCGCCCTCGACCCTGCTGACGATGTCGTGGAGACGGTTCGCGGGTTTACCGACGGACTCGGCGCGAACGTCGCGATCGAGGCAGTGGGAGTGCCGGCGACGTTCGAGCTGTGCACGCGGGTGATCCGTCCCGGCGGCCGGGTGGCCAACATCGGTGTGCACGGCGCGCCCGCCACCTTGCACCTGGAGGAGCTCTGGATCAAGGACGTCACCATCACCACCGGCCTGGTGGACACCTCCAGCACGCCGCGGCTGCTGTCGATGCTCGCCTCGGGGCGACTGGCGATGCCAGGCCTCATCACCCACCGCTTCGGGCTGGGCGAGATGCAGGACGCGTACGACGTCTTCTCCCGCGCGGCCGAGACCGGTGCGCTGAAGGTGGCGCTGTTCAACGAGGAGGCGTCGGATCAAGCGAGTCAGTGACCGAAGAGTTCTGATCGGCGTCCGCCGGAAGGATCTAGCGGACGATGGCGACCGGGCAGTGCGTGTGGTGCAGCACGGTCTGGCTGACTGAGCCGAGCAGCAGCCCGGTGAATCCGCCACGACCGCGGGAACCGACGACCACCAGATCGGCCGACTCTGCGGCGATCAGCAAGGCCCTTGCCGCCTGACCGCTGATCAGCCGCACCTCGTGCTCGACGTCGGGATGCGCGGCGGCCGCACCGGCCAGGGACTCCGAGACGATCAGCCGGCTGGCTTCCTCGACCTGGGATTGGTCGAACAGCAAGTCCCCTTCGCCGCTCGTGTAGGTCGAGTAGGGGCTGGTCCAGGCATGTACCGCGACGACTTTCGCGTTGTGCTCCTCGGCCTGGTCGAAGGCGAACCCGACAGCTTTCGCCGACGCCTTCGAGCCGTCGACACCGACCACGATCGTCGGCTTGTCGTGCATCCGGGGACGGACGTCAGCCGGTACCACGACGATCGGGCAGTGCGCGTGGGTGCTGACCTGGACGGCGACCGATCCGAGCAGCAGTCCGGTCCAACCGCCGAGGCCGCGGGAGCCGAGCACGACCATTCTGGCTTGCTCGGTCTCCTCCAGCAGGGACGCCGCCGGCACTCCTTCGACGAGTACCGTCTCCACGGTGAGTCGGGGATGCTGGAGCCGGATGCTTTCCGCCAGCGCTTCGAGCCCCCGCTCCCGGGCGGTGCGCATAGCGGCCAGTGGAACGACAGTGCCCGGTGTCGGCCGTGTCATGACAACGACCTCGAAGACCTCGGCGATTCGCAGCGTCGCGTGCTCGCGGATGGCCTCTGCCGTGGCCCAGCGCAACGCGGCCCGACTGGCCGACGATCCGTCGTACCCGACAACGACGGGCGCGGTCTGTGACGACATGGGTCCTCCTCGGAGAGACTGTGATCACTCCGACGGTCCCGTATCGGTCAACTGACCGGCAGGGCTGATGGTCCCCTGTCGAAAGGCCCTTCAGCGATCTCTAGTGGTATGTCGGGCGACAAACGACCTCGGCGAGCTCACTGACCACGATGGGCGCAAGGTCACCTCCGGCCAGGGTCGGGCGGTCGACCGACCCTCGGAGGTTGGGACTTTTGGCCCTGATCTGGCCCGCAGCCCAAGGCCGATGCTGGAGATGCAGGGGAGTCAACCGGCTCGCCGGGGGCCAACCGCATCCCGGCGGGTCGGTTGTATTCGGCCGGACCGAGGGGGCTGTGATGAAGACCGCTCAAGACCGCCGTGGCGAGCTGTGGGTACTGATGCAGCTACGCCGCTTCGGCTTCGGCCGCCGCAACCCGCTGCGACGACGGGTGGACCGGATCGAGTCGACCGTGGTC
>JAWWOY010000691.1:0-6128 GCA_033851195.1 Kribbellaceae bacterium
ACGAGAACACCTGGGCAATTCCGTTCGTCGCCGCGGCCAGGGAGTCCGGCGGGGAGATGATCGCGGGTGGGCGCATCCCGGCGCAGGACGTGATGGATGCGTTGGAAGGCATGGATGCCAAGGAATCTCTGGAATCGAACAGCTCAGGAGGCTGAAATGCCAGGACTATTGCGAGGAGTCGCAAGGACGGCTGCGGTTGCCGGGACGGCGACTGCCGTCAGTGGTCGCGTGCGGCGCCGTCAGGACGCCAAGTTCGCCGAGCGTGACGCGCAGAGTGCAGCCCAACGTGATCAGGCATACCAGCAGCAGACTGCGCCGCCGGCTCCCGCTGAGCGGGAGGCTGCCCCTGTGACAACCGACCCCTTGGAGCGGCTCAAGTCTCTGGGCGAGCTGAAAGCGTCAGGGGTGCTGACTGAGGCGGAGTTCGAAGCCCAGAAGGCGAAGATCCTCGCAGGCTGAGCCCGTCGTCACCTCCCACCGGAAGGCCGTTCCTCATGGGCGTGTGGAAGAGCCAGACACCAGCACCGGACCTGACGGTCGTCCCGCGCTTCACCCGCGCAGGAATGGTTGAGGTCCCCAAGGGCCGCATCCCCGATCAGGAGATGCTGCCGGAGACGGCGCACCAGATCGTGCTGGACGAGGTGATGCTCGATGGGAACGCCCGATTCAATCTGGCGACCTTCGTCACCACCTGGATGGACGAGGAGGCCGACCGCCTCTACGCCGCCACCTTCGACAAGAACATGGTCGACAAGGACGAGTACCCGCAGACGGCCGAGATCGAGGCTCGCTGCGTCCGGATGCTCGGCGACCTTTGGCATGCCCCGCACGCCGCCGACAGCGTGGGGACCTCGACCACCGGCAGCTCGGAGGGGTGCATGCTCAGTGGCCTCGCACTCAAGCGTCGGTGGCAGCACGCGCGGCGTCAGGCCGGCCTGTCCACGGACCACCCCAACATCGTGATGGGCGGGAACGTCCAGGTGGTGTGGGAGAAGTTCGCCAACTACTGGGAGGTCGAGCCCCGCTATATCGCTCTCGAGGGCGACGTCTTCCACCTGACGGCCGACCGGCTGCTCGACCACGTGGACGACAACACCATCGGTGTGGTGACGGTCCTGGGCTCGACGATGGACGGCAGCTACGAGCCGATCCAGGAGATCTGTGCCGCCCTGGACAAGTACGAGGCGACCAGTGGCGTCTCCGTACCCGTCCACGTGGATGCGGCCTCAGGCGGTTTCATCGCACCCTTCCTGCAGCCCGATCTGGTCTGGGACTTCCGGCTCGCCCGCGTGGTCTCGATCCAGACGTCGGGACACAAGTTCGGGCTGGTCTATCCAGGCATCGGCTGGGTCCTCTGGCGCGCGGCGCAGTTCCTGCCGGACGACCTGGTCTTCCACGTGAACTACCTCGGCGGCGACATGCCGACGTTCGCGCTGAACTTCTCGCGGCCCGGCGCGCAGGTGATTCTGCAGTACTACCAGTTCCTCCGGTTGGGCAGGGAAGGCTTCCGCCTCGTCCAGCAGACGTGTCAGGAGGTGGCGGTCCACATCGCCCGCACACTGGCGGCCATGCCCCAGTTCGACGTCATCTCGGACGGCACGGACCTCCCGGTGGTGACCGTCAGCCTCAGCCCGGACGTCGGCAAGTACGACGTGTACGACGTCTCCCGGAAGCTTCGCGAGCGCGGTTGGCTGGTTCCGGCGTACACCATGCCGCCGAAGCGGGACGATCTCGCCGTACTGCGGGTCGTGGTGCGCAACGGCTTCAGCCACGACATGGCCGAGCTGTTCCTGCGTGACCTGCGTGTCGCGGTCGATTACCTCGACGACCTCGCGGCTCCGATGCCGCGCGAGGAACAGCCCTCCAGCTTCCATCACTGAGGTGACGGACGGCGGCCTGCAGGATCGGTGCCCGGTTGACGGGTGGGGATGCCGGTCGAGATGAACATCGCGACGAGCGCGATCAGGGCCAGCACGGACAGCGCCGACCGCAGACCCTCCAGCTGGGACTCCTGGTTCTGGGCGACGATCGCTGCCGCCGTGTCCCCGGTCACGCCGGCGTCGGCGAGCGCGTGGCTGAGTTCGTTCTGCGGAATGAACGGCACTCCTCCAGCGAGCTTGACCTGAGCCTGCGATGACAACTGTTCGGGGATGGCCGGATTGTTCTGGATGCCGGCGAGGAAGGAGCTGGTGAGCGCAGAGATCAGCACGGCACCGGCCAGGGCGGTCCCGATCGAGGATCCCAGGAAGGTGACCGAGTTCTGCAGTCCGCCCACCTCGGCGCTCTGCTCGTCAGGGACCGCCGCCACCGTGACGCTCCCGAGCTGCGACGCCAGTGCGCCGATGCCGAGCCCGGCAAGTAGCAGCGGCCCCGAGACCACCTCAGGCCCGACACCGGCGTCGAGCGCCGCGGCCAACGCCACGATCCCGGCGAACAAGGACACGAAACCGAACCGCACCACCCGACGCGGAGACGCGTCGGGGAAGAACTTCGGAATCCCCACGGCGGCGACAAGCAGGGCCAGCGAGAGCGGAAGAAGGCGAAGGCCGGTCTGGATCGCCGACAGCCCGAGTGCGATCGAGAGAAACAAGGGCACGGTGAAAAACAGGCCCGCCTGCAGCAGGTACTGGAAGAAGAACGAGATCAGCCCGGCGCGAAGACGTTTGTTGCCCAGCATCGCGGGGTCGATCAGTACAGCCGCGCCGCGGTCCTGGCGTCGGCGCTCCCAGCTGATGAAGCCGAACAGTACGCCGCCGCCGGCGAGGATCAGCCAGATCACCGGCGAAAGGCCGAGCCAGGCCGGAGCACCTGGCTTGGGGTTGATGAAGCCCCAGGCCCCTGCGCGGAGGACCCCGAACACGACCAGCCCGAGCCCGCTGGCGGACAGGGCGGTGCCGGCGAGATCCAGCCGGGCGGAGCGATCTGCAGGCGCGTCCGCCATCCGCCTGGCCAGAACCAGGATGCCGAGGACGATCACCACCTCGCCGGCGAACACCCACCGCCACGACGCATACGTGGTGAGCAGGCCACCGATCAGTGGCCCGAGGGCCACGGCGACGGCGGCCGCCGCCGCGATCAGGCCGTACGCCCGCGGACGCTCGGCTCTGTCGAAGTTCGATGCCACCAGCGCAACGATGGCGGGCATGATCAGCGCTGCGCCGATACCCTCCAGCAGCGACCAGCCGATGAGCAGCACGGTCAGGTTCGGAGCCAGTGAAGTGGTGAACGATCCGGCGCCATAGATGATGCATCCGATGGCGAAGGCGCGCTTGCGGCCCAGGATCTGGCCGATCTTCCCACCCGTGATCATCAGCGACGCCATCACCAGCGTGTACAGGGTGATGGCGGTCTGGATGCCCGTGACCGTCGTACCGAGGTCGTTGGCCACCGTCGCGATCGACACGTTCATGACCGAACTGTCGAGCGCCATCAGGAACTGGCCCGACGCCAAGGTCAGCAGAACCGCCCTCGAGGCGGGCGCGCCTCGTACGTCGGGCACTGGCGCGTTGCTGTCCATCGCAGACCCTCTCGATCTGGTGACGAAGGCGGTGTCCTCGCTGTGCTCACCCCGCGTGACGACGCAGCCCGGTCTGCACAGCGCTGAACAGCGCTCGAGCGACCAGACCCACGATCACCAGGTCACCCAGTATCTGCACCGTGGCGACCGCGCGGGCCGCTTCGGACACGGCCACGATGTCGCCGAAGCCGACCGTAGCGAAGACCGTCACGGTGAAGTACGCCGCGTCGAGCCGAGTCAACGGCTCGGAGAAGTTCGCCGGCTGTGCAAGTCCCATCAGGTAGTAGGTCGTGGCGAAGACAGCGAGGAACAAGGGCGCGGATGTCGCCAGTGCGCCGATCGCCCTGACCCTGGGGTACGGCGATCTGCTGATCTCGCGGATCTGCCAACCCAGCAAGAGCGTCACCACGGCAAGCCCGCCCCCAAGCTCAACGGCTAAGGCACCTTCGAGGCGGCTCATGGGCAAGGTGAAGTAGCTGACGACAATGGCCACACAGACGAGCAACGAGCGCAGCAGCGACGTCACGGCGAGCCGACGCCGAACCCGCGCGGGGAGCTGCTCGTAGGTGGTCTCGGCGTCAGTCACACGCTCGACTCCGCTGAAAGCCGACCGGCGTCGGGAACTTGTTTCTCGCCGCCTGCATCAACCGTCTTCCGAACGCTCATCGCAACTCCCGGCTCTGTCCTTGCTCGGCCCGGTCCGGACGAACTCAGTAAAGCGCAAGCGGAGTGCCGGGTGCATCGCCCGGATGGGCGGGACCCGCTGGGTCAAGCTCTGTCCTCGCCCGTATCGGCCCGATGTGGTGCGGTCCCCGGGCGGCTCATCCGTCGGGGGTGATGCTGCCGCGATGAGGTTCGTTGTTGGCTGGCGACGGACGGACCCGAGTCTGACGGCACAGTTCCACAACAACCGGAAAGGGGCGGCGGCATGAGTACTCGTGACGCGGCGGTGCAGACGGCGACAGACGGGCCCGGACTCAGGCCGCCACCCACCGAGAGTGAATCACCGCCGCGAGCCCGTCACCTGGACCCGGGCGAGCGGGCCCGGAGAGGACTCGCAGCGCGCGAGGTACTGCCGCCGGGCGACCAGGCGGAGCTGGTGGTGCCTGCCGGGCGTCCGGACCCCGTCTCGTTGATGGAGGAGCAGGCACGACCCCGCGTCCCCGAGTTGGTGCCAGTGCGGCACGGCAGGATGATGGCGTCCCCCTTCACGTTCTTCCGGGGCAACGCCCTGGGAATGGCGGCCGACCTCGGCGCAGCTCCGGTCTCGGGCCTCGGGGCGCAGTTGTGCGGCGATGCCCACCTGTCGAACTTCGGACTCTTCGGATCGCCCGAGCGTCGGCTGCTCTTCGACGTCAACGACTTCGACGAATCCATTCCCGGGCCGTGGGAGTGGGACGTCAAGCGTCTGACCGCGAGCATCGTGGTGGCCGGCAGGGGTAACGGCTTCTCACGCAAAGAGCGTCGCAAGAGCGTTCTGGAGACGGTGCGACGGTACCGCGATGCCACTGCTGAATTCGCGACCATGCGGGCGCTCGACGTCTGGTATGCCTGCCCGGACATCGACGAGGCCAAGGAGCTGTTCAGCAACAAGATGAAGTCGAGGCATCGCAAGAATCTGGACAAGACGCTGGGCAAGGCCCGCGCCAGCGGCAACCTCAAGGCCTTCGCCAAACTCACCGAGATCGTGGACGGCCAGGTGCGGATCAAGAGTGACCCGCCGCTGATCGTGCCGATCGAGGACCTCCTGCCCGGCGCAGCTCGCGAGGAGCTTGAAGCCCAGCTGAAGGGGTTGCTGAACCGCTACCGCCGGACTCTGGAAAACGACCGTCGGACGCTGCTCGACCAGTTCGAGTTTGTCGACCTTGCCCGCAAGGTGGTGGGCGTGGGCAGCGTCGGCACGCGCTGCTGGATCGTACTGATGCGGGGAAGGGACGCCGGCGACCCATTGTTCCTGCAGGTCAAAGAGGCGGGGCCGTCAGTGCTCAGGAAGTACCTGCCCGCCGCGATGAGGCAGCGGTCAGCACCTCGGAACGAGGGCGAGCGGGTGGTGGTCGGTCAACGTCTGATGCAGGCGGCCAGCGACATCTTCCTCGGCTGGGAGAGAGTCCAGGGCGTCGATGGTTTGGAGCGCGACTTCTACGTGCGACAGCTGCGCGACATGAAGGGCTCTGCTGTGGTGGAGCAGATGGACCCACTGGCTATGACGATGTACGGTCAGCTCTGCGGCTGGGCCCTGGCCAGGGCGCATGCCCGGTCCGGAGATCCGATTGCCCTCGCGACCTACCTCGGTGCCGACGACGCCTTCCCTGAAGCGATGGTTGTGTATGCCGAGTCGTACGCGGACCAGACCGAGCGTGACCACGCAGCGTTCCTCGAAGCCATCCGGACCGGACGCCTGCAGGCTGAGAGCGGTCTGTAGTACCAGCTCCACCCAGTCTGCTCAGGCGGGAGCAGTGGGGCCGCGGCCGCCCACAGCAACCGGAACCTGGGGCGGACGGCCCAAGAACTCGATCAGCCCGATCGCGATCAGCACGACTCCGGCGGTGACCACTATGACAGCGACGGTGGGTCGTGGCCAGAAGGTGAGGACGTGTGCGCCACCGACGAT
>JAWWOY010000719.1:0-5113 GCA_033851195.1 Kribbellaceae bacterium
GAGGGCGAGGTCCCACGCCTTGCCGCTCGCGTCCTGCTCGACGGCGACGAGCACCGGCACGCCACGTCCCTCGTTGAACTCGCGGCGGACCAGGTGGCCCGGGCCCTTCGGCGCGACCATGAACACATCGACGCCGGCCGGCGGCTTGATGTAGCCGAACCGGATGTTGAAGCCGTGGCCGAAGACGAGTGCGTCGCCATCCACCAGGTTCGGCTCGATGGCCTCCTTGTAGAGCTTGCGCTGGGCCGGGTCCGGAGCGAGGACGACGATGACGTCGGCCTCCTCGCAGGCTTCGTACGGCGTCAGCACGCGCAGGCCCTGGGCCTCCGCCTTGGCGCGGCTTTTCGAACCCTCCGGCAGGCCGACCCGGACGTCGACGCCGGAGTCGCGCAGGGACAGCGCGTGGGCGTGGCCCTGGCTGCCGAACCCGAGCACGGCTACGTTGCGGCCCTGGATAATCGACAGGTTGGCGTTGTCGTCATAGAACATTTCAGCTGCCACTGGAAAATCTCTCCTCGAGTCTTGTCTGTTTGGTAGTGGTCGGCACCGGAAGTTCGTCGAGGGTCTGCGGTGTCCAGGCGGGTGCATCGCAAGGCGGAGAAGGAGCCTCGATGCGGGGTTCATCGTGGCTTCTTCTCCAACGCCGCGAGGTGCCTGCCTGGGCGCCGCAGACGCCGACGAACTTCCGGTGCCGACCACTTCAGGCCGGGGCGGCGCGGTGGCCCGGCGGCGGCGCCGGCACCGGGTGGGCATGGTGCTGCGGAGGCCGCGCCTGCGCGGTGGGTGCCCCGGACGCGACGTGCGGCGGCGGGACCGGGACGGGACGCAGGGTGCGCTCGGAGATGGAGCGGCTGCCCCGGCCGATCGCGACCATGCCGGACTGGACCAGCTCCCGGACGCCGAAGGGTTCCAGCACCCGGAGCATGGCCTCGAGTTTCTCGGGATTGCCGGTTGCCTCGATGGTGATCGCGTCCGGAGCCACATCGACCACCTTCGCACGGAACAGCTGGACGGTCTCCAGCACCTGTCCCCTGCTCAGGGTGTCGGCCTTCACCTTGACCAGCAGCAGTTCACGCTGCACGGTCGCGGTCGGCTCCAGTTCGACGATCTTGATCACGTTGACCAGCTTGTTGAGCTGCTTGGTGATCTGTTCCAGCGGCTGGTCGTCGACGCTCACCGCGATCGTCATCCGGGACACCTCGGGGTGCTCGGTCGGACCGACCGCGAGCGAGTCGATGTTGAAGCCCCGCCGCGAGATGAGCGCGGCCACCCGGGCCAGGACACCATGCTTGTTCTCGACCAGGATCGACAAGGTGTGCTTACTCATCAGAGATTCTCCGTGTCCCAGTTCGGGGCCATGTCGCGGGCGATCTGGATGTCGTCGTTGCTGGTGCCGGCGGCAACCATCGGCCACACCATCGCGTCCCGGTGCACGACGAAGTCGACCACGACCGGTTGATCGGTGACGGACATCGCCTTCTCGATCGTGGTGTCCACGGTGTCCCGGTCGGAACAACGCAGCCCCACGCAGCCCATCGCCTCCGCCAGCTTGGCGAAGTCGGGGATCCGGGCGGAGTGCAGGTCGGTGTTGGAGTAGCGCTTGTCATAGAACAAGGTCTGCCACTGCCGGACCATCCCCAGCGACTGGTTGTTGATCACGGCAACCTTGATCGGGATGCCTTCCAGTGCACAGGTGACGAGCTCCTGGTTCGTCATCTGGAAGCAGCCGTCGCCGTCGATCGCCCAGACCGTCTTGTCCGGCACGGCGACCTTGGCACCCATCGCGGCCGGCACCGAGTAGCCCATCGTGCCGAGACCACCGGAGTTGAGCCAGTGCCGCGGCTTCTCGAACGGCAGGAAGTGCGCCGCCCACATCTGGTGCTGCCCGACACCGGAGGTGTAGATCGCATCCGGGCCGGCGATCTGGCCGATCCGCTGGATCACGTACTGCGGGGACAGCGTGCCGTCCTCCGGCTCGTCGTACCCGAGCGGGTACTTCGTGCGGACGGATTCCAGCAGCCCGCGCCAGGCCGAGTAGTCCGGGGTGGAGTTGTTCGCGGTCTCGATGTTCAGCGCCGTGATCAGGTCGACGATGACCTCCTTGCAGTCACCCACGATCGGCACGTCGGCGACACGGTTCTTGCCGATCTCGGCCGGGTCGATGTCGGCGTGGATCACCTTGGCCTCGGGCGCGAACGAGTCCAATCTGCCGGTGACCCGGTCGTCGAACCGGGCACCGAGACAAATCAGTAGATCAGACCTTTGCAGCGCACCCACCGCGGACACCGTGCCGTGCATGCCGGGCATCCCGAAGTGCAGGTCGTGCGTGTCCGGCAGGGCACCGCGCGCCATCAGGGTGGTGACCACCGGGATGCCGAGCAGTTCCGCCAGTTGCTTGAGCTCGTCGGTGGCCTTGGCCCGGATCACACCACCACCGACGTACAGGACCGGGCGTTCCGCGGCGGCGATCAGGCGGGCGGCCTCGCGCACCTGCTTGGGGTGTGGCCGGGTCACCGGACGGTAGCCGGGCAGCGAGAGCTCCGTCGGCCACCGGAAGTCGACCGTCGCCTGCATGGCGTCCTTGGTCACGTCGACGAGCACCGGGCCGGGCCGGCCGGTCGAGGCGATGTGGAACGCCTCGGCGATGGTGCTGGCTATGTCGTTCGGGTCGTTCACCAGGAAGTTGTGCTTGGTGATCGGCATCGTGATGCCGCGGATGTCCGCCTCCTGGAAGGCATCGGTGCCGATCGCCGCGCTGGCCACCTGGCCGGTGATCGCGACCAGCGGCACCGAGTCCATGTAGGCGTCGGCGATCGGCGTCACCAGGTTGGTCGCGCCGGGCCCGGACGTCGCCATGCACACCCCGGTCTTACCGGTCGCCGAGGCGTAGCCCTGGGCAGCGTGTCCGGCGCCCTGCTCGTGACGTACCAGGATGTGGCGGATCTGGGTCGAGTCGAGCATCGGGTCGTACGCCGGGAGGATCGCCCCGCCCGGGATGCCGAAGACGGTGTCGACTCCGGCATGTTCCAGTGCGCGGATCAGAGCCTGTGCCCCGGTCATGTGCTCACTCATGACTGCCCTTCCTGCTTTGTCACGGCCTGTTCTTAATAGCTCTTGGTCAGCGTTCGTCTTCTACCCAGAGTGCCGGATCGCGGGAGAGCTGGGTGGAAAAAACAAAAACCCCCTCCGCCGGGTGGGCTGAGGGGGCGCGCTCGACTCTGTGGTCGCGTCAGTCGGCGCGCCGCACAAGTACGAGGAGAATGGATCGCATGGGCCCAACACTCGCCGACACCCCACCCTCTGGTCAAGTCTCGTGGACAGCCGTCCCACTCTCTGAGACCACCCCCCTGCGCTGACTCCCGGGCAGATCCTTGCGTCCGGATAACTGTCGGTTATCGGGCCGCGAGGATCTGCCGGTACGCCGGCTCAGATGCAGACGGCACCCTCGGAGGCGGAGCGAACGAGCCGGCTGTATTTCCCGAGCACGCCCTTGGTGATGTTCGGGGCCTTCGGAGTCCAGCCTTCACGGCGGCGCTCGAGCTCCTCCGGCTCCACCTGCAGCTCCAACGTGCGGTTCTTCACATCCAGCGTGATCCGGTCGCCGTCGCGGACGAACGCGATCGGTCCACCGTCCACCGCCTCCGGGGCGACATGGCCGACGCACAACCCCGTCGTACCGCCGGAAAAGCGTCCATCGGTGAGCAACAGCACGTCCTTGCCGAGGCCGGCGCCCTTGATCGCGCCGGTGACGGCCAACATCTCACGCATACCCGGGCCGCCCTTGGGACCCTCATACCGGATCACGACCGCGTCGCCGGCCTTCATCGAGCCGTCCTCGACCGCGTCCATCGCGGCGCGTTCGCCGTCGAACACCCGGGCGGTGCCCTCGAACACGTCCGAGTCGAAGCCGGCGCTTTTCACTACGGCGCCCTCGGGGGCGAGCGTGCCCTTCAGGATGGTGATGCCGCCAGTGCCGTGGATCGGCCTGTCCAGCGCGCGGATGATGGTGCCGTCCACGTCCGGCGGGTTGATGTCGGCGAGATTCTCCGCCATCGTCTTGCCTGTCACGGTCAGGCAGTCGCCGTGCATCAGGCCGGCGTCCAGCAGCGACCGCATGATCACCGGGATGCCGCCGACGCGGTCCACATCCGTCATCACGTAGCTGCCGAACGGCTTCAGGTCGCCGAGGTGCGGGACCTTGTCGCCGATCCGGTTGAAGTCATCCAGGGTCAGGTCGACCTCCGCCTCGCGAGCGATCGCCAGCAGGTGCAGTACGGCGTTGGTGGAGCCACCGAGCGCCATCACCACGGCGATCGCGTTCTCGAACGCCTCGCGGGTAAGGATCTGCCGGGCGGTGATGCCCTTCTGCAGCAGGCCGACCACAGCCTCGCCTGACCTGCGCGCGAACCCGTCGCGGCGGCGGTCTACGGCGGGCGGCGCGGCCGACCCCGGCAGCGACATACCGAGCGCCTCCGCTGCCGAAGCCATCGTGTTCGCGGTGTACATGCCACCGCAGGCGCCTTCGCCCGGACAGATCGCGCGCTCGACCGCGTCGACCTGCTCGCGGCTGATCAGCCCGCGGGCACAGGCCCCGACGGCCTCGAATGCGTCGATGATGGTGACGTCTTTGTCGCCGAGCTTGCCGGGCATGATCGACCCGGCGTACAGGAAGACGGAGGCGAGATCGAGGCGGGCGGCGGCCATCAGCATGCCGGGCAGCGACTTGTCACAACCGGCCAGCAGGACCGACCCGTCGAGCCGCTCGGCCTCCATCACCGTCTCGACCGAGTCGGCGATGATCTCGCGGCTCACCAGCGAGTAATGCATTCCGACGTGGCCCATCGAGATGCCGTCGGACACGCTGATCGTGCCGAACTCCAGCGGGTAGCCCCCGGCCGCGTGCACGCCGTCCTTGACCGCCTTGGCCAGCCGGTCGAGCGAGAGGTTGCAGGGGGTGATCTCGTTCCAGCTCGACGCTACGCCGATCTGCGGCTTCACCCAGTCCTCGTCGCCCATGCCGACGGCACGGAGCATCCCGCGGGACGCGGTGGCTTCGAGGCCGTCAGTGACGACGCGGCTGCGGGGCTTGATGTCTGGGGTGCTCGGGGAGCCG
>JAWWOY010000721.1:0-3051 GCA_033851195.1 Kribbellaceae bacterium
GTTGGGTCCGTTCAGCACCAGCACCCGCCGCCCAGCGGCCACATCAGTCACATCCATCACCCTAACGCCAACCGCACAAAGGCTTCGTCCGCCTCAACCCGGGCCACGGGGTAGAGGTCGTCGGCACGCGCGCCGTCAACGAGAGCCTGCCAGTTGCGCCGGGCCAGGACGCGCTGCACAGAGACGAGCTGGGCGGCCGATACCGCCGCGGCCAGGTCGTTGCCCAGGGCATCGGCCAACGCCTGCTCATCCTCGACCATCAACTGGTACATCCGGGCCACCAGCGCCGGCGTGGTGAACACCAGCCGGTGGTAGGCCAGCACCTCCGGGTCATCGTTCAGGCCGGTCACCGGGTCGCGCTGCTCCAGCCCTGCCACGAAATGCCGATGCAGAGCCTCGATCGGCGACCCGGGTGAAAACTCCAGGACCACCCGGGCGGCCTCGCGTTTGTGGTCGGCGATCCGGTGCAGTACGAGGTCGGGCTTGGTCGGGAAGTACTTGAACAGCGTCGGTTTGGAGACCTCGGCCGCGGCTGCGATGTCCGCGACGGACACCTCGTCGAACCCACGCTCCAGGAACAGCGCGACCGCCGCCCGGGACAGCGCCTCGTGCGTCTGCTGCTTCTTGCGCTCCCGCAATCCTGCCATGACCAGACCCTAGCAAAAGTGTTAACCTGACCAAACTATTAACCGAGTTAAGTTTTCGAACCGGCGAGGAGGAAGCGGCGATGCGGAGGCTGGACGAAGAGCAGCAGTACGCCGAGCGGTGCCGGGAAGCGCTCCGGGCGATGGTCGCCGGAGCCCGGCAGAACGTGGTGGTCGGCGAGTTGACCTGGGGTGATCGCTACACCGCCGAACGGCTCGGCTATCACCTCAAGAGCCTGGCCAGGGAGCTCGCGGACGAGGGTGACAGTCCGCCGTTCTTCGGGCTGATCGACTATCGCACCGACGAGTCCGCCGGCGAGCACCGAGGGCAGGGCTATTACCTCGGGCGCCGGCACATCTCCGACGAGATCGGCCGGCCGCCGCTGGTGATCGACTGGCGGGCGCCGGTCTCGACCGCCTTCTACCGCGCCAGTCCAACCGACCCGAGAGGCATCGCCGTACGCCGACGCTTCGGCTGGTCGGCCAGCACCCTGACCGGATTCGAGGACGAGCGACTCGACCCGGCCGTCAAGACGTCCACCAGCCGGATCGTGGCAGCCGAGATCGAAAGACCCCGGGTCGGGCCGATGCGCGACATCGTGGCGACGATCCAACCCGAGCAGGACGAGTTGGTCCGGGCCGAGCTCGACGAGTCGATCTGCGTGCAGGGTGCACCCGGCACCGGTAAGACCGCCGTCGGACTTCACCGAGCCGCCTTTCTGCTCTACGCGCATCGGTCGCGCCTACAGCGCACCGGCGTACTGGTACTTGGGCCTAACGGGGCGTTCCTGCACTACATCTCGGCGGTTCTCCCGACGCTCGGTGAGGTTGATGTCGAGCAGACCACGGTCGAACTGCTTCTGCAGCAGCCGAAGGGGACGGACGACGCCGAGGCAGCTGCGGTGAAGCACGACCTCCGGATGGCCGACGTTCTCCGCCGCGCGCTCTATCGGAGGATCCGGCGGCCGAGTGGCCCGGTCGTCGTACCTGATGGGTCCTATCGGTGGCGGGTCGACCAGGACGAGTTCAAGCGGATGGTGGGCGACGCGCGGCGCGAGGCGACGGCGTACGCACTCGGGCGTGGGCGGGTGATCGCGCGGCTGGTCGCGGCGTTGCAGCGGCAGGCCGAAGCGCGCGGCCAGAACTGCAACGCCGACTGGACCAGGCGGATGGCGCGAGGGGTCACGCCTGCCGTCGATGAGGTATGGCCGACCGCCACCGCCGACGACGTACTCGCCCAACTGCTCGGCGATCCCGACGACCTGGCCCGAGCCGCCGAAGGCATCCTGACCGCGAAGGAGCAAGCAGCGATCGCCTGGGCCCGGCCACGGAAGGCGAAGAGCGCCCGCTGGTCGGCGGCGGATGCGGTGCTGCTGGACGAGATCGCCGGGCTGCTCGCCCGCGTCCCAGGCTACGGACACGTGATCATCGACGAGGCGCAGGACTTGTCCCCCATGCAGTGCAGGGCGATCGCGCGCCGCAGCGAGCAAGGCTCGCTCACCGTGTTGGGAGACCTCGCGCAAGGTACGACGCCATGGGCCGCGCGCAACTGGACCGACCAGCTCGCCCACCTCGGCAAGCCGGACGGCAGCGTGATCGCCCTGACCACTGGCTACCGAGTGCCGGCTGCGGTCGTGTCGATCGCCAACCGCTTGCTGGCCGGTCTTGGGGCCGACGTGCCACCAACCCGGTCCTTTCGTTCCGACGGCCGTCTGACCGTCGCCCGTTCGCAGGACCTTCCGGGCAGTTGCGTGGACGCCGTCCGGGCTGCGCTCAAGGAGGAGGGCTCCATCGGGGTGATCGCGGCCGACGCGGCAACAGATCTGCTCGCCGCGGCGCTCCGACTGGACGGCATCGACACCGCGCAGATCGACACCATGCGGACCGACACTCTGCGGACCGGCACCGTGCCTGAGGGCGACCGTCGGGTTGCCGTTGTACCGGCGGGTCTGGCCAAAGGGCTGGAGTACGATCACGTCGTCGTGGTGGAGCCGGCCGAGATCGTCGAGGCCGAAGAGTGTGGACTGAATCGGCTCTATGTTGTCCTGACCAGAGCGGTATCCAGGCTGGACGTGCTGCACCACCGAGACCTTCCACCCCTGTTGGAGGGATAACCGAACCGACGACTGCCCAGCCGGACTCTCCCGGGGTATGAGCACACGAACAGCGACGCTGGGGGTGCAAAGGGTGGGACACAGGCAAGCGGTCGGCAGCGACCGTGACCTGTGGAACCGGCTCCGATCCGCTGATCAGCATGCCCTGACCGATCTCTTCCACCGACACAGCGACGCGGTCTACAACTTCGCCTTCCGCCGTACGTCGTCGTGGTCTGCCGCCGAGGACATCGTCCAGGCGACTTTCACCGCGCTGTGGCGACGAGCCCGGTCCGGCAGTGTGGACGAACTGA
>JAWWOY010000754.1:0-4329 GCA_033851195.1 Kribbellaceae bacterium
TTCGAGTCGATCGACCGTGACGGCGTCGGTGCGCTGGTCCGGCTGGGCGCCGAACGCGGCCGCTCCACCCGCCCCGACCTCACGCTCGGCATCTGCGGTGAGCACGGCGGCGACCCCGACAGCATCCACTTCTTCCACGACGCAGGCCTCGACTACGTCTCCTGCTCACCCTTCCGCATCCCCGTCGCCCGCCTCGAAGCCGGCCGCGCCACCCTTGACAACCGCAGCTCGTAACGGTCTGTGTGGCTGTATCACGGCGCTGCTCGAGGGCAATGGGGGGGCAGGGTCACCAAGCGTTATCTCAGCCGACTGACCGCAGCGAATCTCCTTTACCGAGCCCTTGCATTGGGCCGATCCACTGGACAAGATGTCCGAGCGGGAAGGGTGATCACTGTCGACCTCCGGGTCTGACCTGACTAGCCGCTGTGGCGGCTCGTGACACCCTTTCCGCACCAAAGTCCGCACTTATAGAGTTTGGCCATGGCCATCTTCGCGGTACAGCTGAGGTTTACCGACGCCGAGCGCCGGCTGCAAGTGCGGCCGGCCCACCGGGAGTACCTGACCTCGTTGCGAGAAGCGGGCAAGCTCGTCGCGGCCGGACCGTTCGCTGACGAGTCCGGCGCGCTGCTCTGCTACAACGTGGCCGACGAGGCGGAACTGCGCGGCATCCTCGCAAAGGATCCCTACACCCCGGCAGACGTCTACGAGATCGCCGCCCTCAACGAGTGGCAGCCGCTCTTCCCCTTCGAGACCAAGACGCCTTAGGTCCCAGCGCTTTCCGTGTCGAGGTGGTCGACGTACGCCCAGAGCCAGACGAGCGGCGCCAGCACCAGCTCGGGCTCACCGGCCTCGTCGCCGATGATGAGCATCGAGCCCTCGCCGGCCGCGATGTCCTCGATTACTGAGCTGCACACCTCTACCGCAAGCTCGAACGGCTGGATCTCCGGGCCGTCCTCCCATTCCGGCCGGGGGAGCGGGAGAACTGGCGCCTCCTCGGTGCCGTTCAGGTCCACCGAGACCTGCTGCAGCATTACGTAGAGGTCGTACGAGATCAGCCCGGCCAGCGCGTCACCCGCCACGCCGATCAGGTACGGATCGTCCTCGCCGTTGCGGAAGTGATCCCGAATTTCGGGTAGTACCGACGGGAGATCGGCGACCTCGACGTACGGCGGTTCCTCCGGCTCCTCGGGCTCCATCCCGCCGGTGCGGATCTGGTCGAACGAGAGCAGCAGATCACTGAGCTCGGCGTGCGCGCCACCGCCGGGAGCGGCCTGGGCCCGGGTCTCCAGGTCGCGCAGGTGGTCGATCAGCTCATCCTCGAAGTGCAGGTTGAACTGCGGCCGGTCGTGCTCCTTGCCGGCGTTGATCTGGGCGACGATCTGGGTGGAGACCGGCCCGAGCCGCTCAGCCAGGACCTCCAGCGGAGTGGTCGGTTTCTCTTCCACGTCGTGGACGCAGGAGTCGGGGTCCTCGTTCTTGCCTTCGTTCTCCATCGCGAGCAGCACGGAGAACGCCTGGAACGCGATCAGCGCGGCCGTGGCCAGGTGGCCGTCGCCGATCAGCATCAGCGGATTGGCCCCGGCCTCGGCCCGGCGCAGGTGATCAGGCAGCAAGAGGGCGGCCTGCTCCACGTTGACCTGGCTAGCCAGCGAGCTCAGGCCATGGTCGGTGTCGACCCCGAGCTGCTCGACCAGGGTCTCGGAGCTCATGTCGAAGTTGGAGCGCAGGTAGTAGCGCAGCCATCCGGCGTCGACCGGGTTGCCGAGCAGTTCCGCGACGCGGGCCCGGAAGTCGGCCAGGTCGGAGATCGCCAGGACCACCAGCACCGGCTGTTCGCCGTCCCCGATCACCAGTGGCCGGGTGTCGCCGTTCGCGAATCCCTCGATCACCTGGCCCAGGCCGTCGGCAGCTGCTTCCAGGGGCCAGGACTCGGCCTCGAACTCGGTCACCACCCCGTTGGTGCTGACGTCGGGCATCTGACTGGATCCTCTCCGGGGCGGCGGCTGGTGTCTACAGTATGGGTGGCCGGGTGCACCAAGGGCCGGCCGGTCAGTGCGTCGTGACGTTCGCTACGCTGTCGACGGAGAGTCGGCTAGAGCAGTATCTCACATGTGAGATAAGGTCCCCGGCATGACTGATGACTACCTCTGCCGGATCGGCAATCTCATCCGGGACGCCCGGAAACACCGCGGCTGGACGCAGACCCAGCTTGCGGCTGTGCTCGGCACCAGCCAGAGTGCCGTGAACCGGATCGAAAAGGGTCATCAGAACCTCACTCTCGAGATGCTCGCCCGGATCGGCGAAGCACTCGACTCCGAAATTGTCTCTCTCGGTGGTGGTCCGATCCACCTCCGGGTGGCCGGTGGGCGCAGGTTGTCCGGATCGATCGACGTCAAGTCCAGCAAGAACGCCGGTGTCGCGCTGCTCTGCGCCACTTTGCTGAACAAGGGCCGCACCACGCTGCGTAAGGTGGCGCGGATCGAAGAGGTCAAGCGGCTGCTCGAGGTGCTGAACTCGATCGGCGTGGAGACCACCTGGCTGAACGACGCCGGCGACTTGGAGATCGTCCCGCCGGAGCACCTGGACCTCGCCTCGATGGACGCCGAGGCGGCTCGGCGGACTCGCAGCATCATCATGTTCCTCGGCCCGCTGCTGCACCGCGAGGACACCTTCCAGCTTCCGTACGCCGGTGGTTGCGACCTCGGCACCCGCACGGTCGAGCCGCACATGTCCGCGCTGCGCCCGTTCGGCCTGGAGATCAAGGCGACTGGCGGTGAGTACCACGCGATGGTCAACCGGGCCGTCTCGCCGACCAGGCCGATCGTGCTGACCGAGCGCGGCGACACCGTGACCGAGAACGCGATCATGGCCGCTGCCCGCAACGACGGCGTCACCCTGATCCGCAACGCCAGCTCGAACTACATGGTCCAGGACCTGTGCTTCTACCTGGACCTGCTCGGCGTGAGGATCGACGGCATCGGCACCACCACGCTGACCGTGCACGGCAAGGCCGAGATCGACGTAGACGTCGACTACGCGCCGTCGGAGGACCCGATCGAGGCGATGAGCCTGCTCACCGCGGCGATCGTGACCGGCTCCGAGATCACCATCCGGCGGGCCCCGATCGAGTTCCTCGAGATCGAGCTGGCCCTGCTCGAGGAGATGGGCCTGGAATACAGCCGCACCGACGAGTACCTCGCCGGGAACGGCCGGACCCGGCTGGTCGACCTGACCACCCGGCCGTCCCAGCTGCACGCGCCGATCGACAAGATCCACCCGATGCCGTTCCCCGGGCTGAACATCGACAATCTGCCGTTCTTCGCGGTGATCGCGGCTTCGGCGACCGGCCAGACCCTGATCCACGACTGGGTCTACGAGAACCGTGCCATCTACCTGACCGACCTGAACAAGCTAGGCGGCCGGGTCAAGCTGCTCGACCCGCACCGGGTGATGGTCGAGGGCCCGACCCACTGGTCCGGCGCGGAGATCATGTGCCCGCCGGCACTCCGTCCAGCCGTCGTCACGCTGATCGCGATGATGGCCGCGAAGGGCACCTCGGTCCTGCGCAGCGTCTACGTGATCAACCGCGGCTACGAGGACCTGGCCGCTCGCCTCAACTCCCTCGGCGCCCAGATCGAGACCTTCCGCGACATCTGAGTCCCACCGCCTCCGCAAGGTTCAGGCGGCGGGGACCTTGCCGGTGAGGAAGGCGGTGACCTGCTCGACGACGGTCGGGTCGCTGAGGATCCGGTGGTGGCCGAGGCCGGTCGTCTGCAACAGGCGGGCCCTCTCCCCGTACGCCGTAACGAGCCGCGCCGCCTGGGCTGGATCGACTACCTCGTCCAGGTCGTTGTGTACTACCAGCAGCTCGCATTCGGCCGGTTGCGCCGCCGAGAACCTCGTCCAGATGTCGCCGTCGCCCTCGAACAGACCGCGCTCGATCGCCCGTCGCAGTACCCGGTTGACCTTCGGCCTCAGTCGCAACTCCTGGCAGAACGCGTCGACCAGGTACTCGAACTCGCACACCCCGCTGATCGTCACGACCCGTGCTGCCGCCACGCCCTCCCGCACGGCGTACAGGGCGAACGGCGCCCCGAGCGAATGCGCGATCACGCCCTCGAAGGTGCCGTACTTCTCGGCCAGCTGACGGATGACCCGCTGATGGTCGAGGATCGTCCCGGCCGGTCCGGCGGTATCACCGTGCCCAGGTGCGTCGTACGAGATCGGGCTGAGGCCCAGTTCGAGCAGCCGCGCCACGAACGCGGCGTACCGGGAGGCGCGCGAACGCCAGCCATGCACGAGCAGCACGGGTCGCCGGCCGTCGCCCCA
>JAWWOY010000786.1:0-26356 GCA_033851195.1 Kribbellaceae bacterium
GAGGGCGATCCCCTGCTGGTTGACACGCTCAAAGCCGCCACCGACGCCGGCGCGATCGGCGTACCGGAGGTTAAGGGCGGCCCGTATGGCTCGGACCTGCGCCACTACGCCGCAGCCGGGATCCCGACCCTCCAGTACGGCCCCGGCGACGTGCGGTACGCCCACGCCACCGACGAGCACGTGGCCGTCGCCGAGGTCCTGCATTGCGCCCGCACCTACGCGCTTCTCGCCGTACGACGTTGTGCTGTGGGCGGGGAATAGTTCGCCACCAAGTGGCAGTTGGCACCGGCATGCGTATAGATATCTGGTCCGACGTTGTCTGCCCCTGGTGCTACATCGGTAAGCGCCGGCTGGAGGAGGCTCTGTCCAAGGCGGATCTGACCGACCGGGCGGAGATCGTCTGGCACAGCTTCCAACTCGATCCGACGGCGAAGTCGGACGACCCACGCGATCTGGCCGAGCGGCTCGGCGAGAAGTTCGGCGGCGGCCGGGAGCGCGGCCTCCAGGCGAATGCCCGGGTCACCGAGGTGGCCGCGGAGGTGGGCCTGACCTTCCACCTCGACATCGCGAAGTCAGCCAACACCCTCGACGCCCACCGGGTACTGCACCTGGCACACGAGCTGGTCGAGTCCGGCGAACTCCCCGCCGACAGCCAGAACCGGCTCAAGGAGCGCTACCTCGAGGCCTACTTCACCGACGGCCTGCCGGTCGGCGACCACGCCACGCTCACCAGCCTGGCGGTCGAGGTCGGCCTGCCCGAGGCCCGGGTGACCGAGGTCCTCGCCAGTACGGCGTACGCGGCTGAGGTGGAAGAGGACCAGGCTCAGGCCCTCGCGTACGGCGCGAGCGGGGTGCCGTTCTTCGTCATCGACGAGAAGTACGGCGTCAGCGGCGCCCAGCCGGTCGAGGTATTCCAGGAGGCCTTGCGCCGCGCCCAGGCGGACCGCGAGCCCGTCACCCTCGTCACCGGCCCCGGCGGCACGGCGGACGCCGACGCCTGCGGGCCTGACGGCTGCCCGATTTGAGGTTGGGTACAAGACACGCGGAGCGATTGGAACCGCTCTGCTAGCCACCCGCAACCCCAAAACGAGGTATGAAGGAGCCATGACTGTCGTGCGCGCACTGGCCAGGCCGTTGCTGTCAACCATCTTCATCGTGCAGGGCGCCAAGGCGGTCCGGAACCCGGATCCGCTGGTACCGAGAGCGCAGCCGGTGACCGATCGCCTCGTACCGCTGGTGAAACGGGTGGCGCCGAAAAAGGTCGGCGACCGTATTCCGGACAGCACCAGGGCCCTGGTCCGGCTCAACGGTGCGGCTGAGGTGCTCGGCGGCGTGGCCCTTGCGAGTGGCAACGGCCGACGCCTCGGCGCGCTCGTGCTGGCCGCTTCGCTGGTGCCGACCACCCTGGCCGGGCATGCCTTCTGGCAGGAGACGGATCCGACTGCCCGAGCGAACAACAAGATCCACTTCCTGAAGAACCTGGGTCTGCTCGGCGGGCTGTTGCTCGCGGCGGTCGACACCGAGGGCAAGCCGGGCGTCGCCTGGCGGACCAAGCACGGCGCCGAGGCCGCCAAGCGGGAGACCAAGCGCGGCGTCAAACTGGCCAAGCGCGATGCCAAGCAACTCGCCAAGGCTGCTCGACGCGAAGCCAAGACGGCGGCCCGGCTGGCGAAGGCTGAACTCCACTTCAGCTGACGCCCGATATCCTCGTGACTGACAAATGTTCTCGTCGCGAGGAGATCAGGCAGATGCGGGTGCGCGGATGGTGACGTCGAACGGTCCGGGCTGGCCGGCCCCACGGCCCGACGGACCGGTGTCCGGGAGCGTGACGGTGCCCGGCTCGAAGTCGATCAGCAACCGTGCGCTCATCCTGGCGGCGATCGCGGACGGCCCCTCGGACCTGACCGGGCTACTGGCCGCCCGCGACACCTCCCTGATGCGGGCCGCGCTCGTCTCGCTCGGCGTCGGCATCACTGAGACCGACGGCCTGGTCACCGTCACGCCTGGCTCTCTCAAGGGTCCGGCTTCCGTCGACTGCGGACTGGCCGGCACCGTGATGCGGTTCGTCCCACCCGTCGCGGCGTTGGCCGACGGCGTGATCGAGTTCGACGGCGACCCCTACGCCCGCGAGCGTCCGATGAACGTCATCCTGGGCGCGCTCCGCACGCTCGGGGTGAACATCGAGGACCAAGGCACCGGCCGGATGCCGTACGCCGTCAACGGGACCGGCTCGGTCCGCGGCGGCAAGGTCACGCTGGATGCATCCAGTTCCAGCCAGTTCATCTCGGCACTCCTGCTCGCGGGAGCCCGGTACGACGAGGGTGTCGACATCCGGCACGACGGCAAGCCGGTCCCTTCGCAGCCACATATCGACATGTCGGTCGGGATGCTGCGCGACCGTGGCGTACAGGTGGACGACAGCGACCCGAACCGCTGGGTCGTGTCCACCGGTCCGATCCACGCCCTCGACACCGCGATCGAGCCCGACCTGTCCAACGCCGCGCCGTTCCTGGCCGCGGCCGCGATCACCGGCGGCACTGTCACCGTGCCCGGCTGGCCGTCCGCCACCACCCAGCCCGGTGATCAACTCCGCGAGATCTTCGCCCGGTTCGGCGCCGAAGTGTCCCTCGACAGCACCGGTCTGACGGTGCGCGGCACGGGTGAGCTGCACGGTGTCGACCTGGACCTGCGGGACGTGGGTGAGCTGAGCCCGGTCATCGCCGCTGTCGCCGCACTCGCCGACGGACCGTCGTACCTGCGAGGCATCGCCCACCTGCGGTTCCACGAGACCGACCGGCTGGCCGCGCTCGAGACCGAACTGAACGCGCTCGGCAGCGATGTGTCGCAGACCGCTGATGGCCTCGAGATCCGCCCGAAACCCATGCACAGCGGCCTTTTCGGCACCTACCACGACCATCGGATGGCGCACGCGGCCGCGGTGATCGGGCTGGCCGTCGACGGTCTCGAGATCGACAACGTCGGTACCACCGCGAAGACGATGCCGGAGTTCCCCGACGTCTGGTCGGCCCTGGTCCGCGGTGAGTTGTCGGGCGGCGCGACCGGCTGATGTCGAGGTACGACGAGGAAGCCAAGTACGACCGGCCCAAACGCCATACCCGACCGCGCACCAAGGAGCGCCCCAAGTACGCCGACGCCGTCACCGGGTTCGTCATCACCCGCGACCGCGGCAGGTACACCTGCTGGGTCGGCGAGGAGGAGCGCGCCGTCACCGCGATGAAGGCCCGCCAGCTCGGCCGCAAGGGTGTCATCGTCGGCGACCTGGTCAAGCTCGACGGTGACGCCAGCGGCGACGAGGGCACGCTGGCCCGGATCGTCGAGGTCGAACCGCGCAGAACCCTGCTGCGCCGCAGCGCGGACGACGACGACCCGGTCGAACGCCCGCTGGTCGCCAACGCCGATCAGCTGGTCATCGTCACCGCCGTGGCCAACCCCGAACCCCGGCCGCGGCTGATCGACCGCTGCCTGGTCGCCGCGTACGACGCCGGCATGCGGCCGCTGCTCTGCCTCACCAAGACAGACCTGGCCGATCCCGAGCCGCTGCTGGCGATCTACCGCCCGCTCGGAGTCGAGTCCGTCGCCACCCAGGGAGACGGGAACCTCGACGCCCTGATCGAGCAGCTGAAGGACCGGACCAGCGTGCTCGTCGGCCACTCCGGCGTCGGCAAGTCCACCCTGGTCAATGCGCTGGTCCCTGGCGCCGACCGCGCGATCGGCGTGGTCAACGTCGTGACCGGGCGCGGCCGCCACACCTCGACCACCGCCCTGGTGCTCCGGCTACCGTTCGGCGGCTGGATCGTGGACACCCCGGGCATCCGGTCCTTCGGCCTGGCGCATGTCCAGCCGGACCAGCTGATCAACGCGTTCGGAGACCTCGCCGCCGAGACCCAGGACTGCCCGCGCGGTTGTACCCACTCCGAGAACGAGCCGTCGTGCGCACTCGACGCCGCCGTCGAGGCCGGGCGCGTGGACCCCGAACGGGTCGCCTCGTTCCGGCGTCTGCTGGCCAGCCGCGAGGGCCGCGACTAGTGGCCCTCACGGGACACTAGCTGCTATTTGGGCGGAAGCTGTCCGGTCCAGACCGCTCTCGCGCCGGCGTCACCGGTGCGGACCGTCTGCCAGATCATCAGTACGCCTATCACCACGACCGCCGCGCTCAGAACCAGCTCCAGCGGCCTGCTCTTCGTGGCCTTGGCGCCCCTCCCACTGGCCAACGCCGACGGGCCGGTGAGCCAGAGGAAGGCCAAGATGGTGAGGACCATGAAGGCGAGCGAGAACCAGAACAGCAGATCGCCCCGCTCCCTGTGCACCTTGACCAATGGGTCCAACTGGGGGACGGCGGCAGCGAACGCCTCGCCGCTCTCTTTGGACACGAAGGCCAGGAGCGCCGAACCCACCCCGACCAGAAGCACCGGCCAGCGCAGCAGCCACCGCCATTTCGGGACCAGCGCGAAGACGATCCCGGTCAACGCACCTACCGGGAGCACGACCACCGCCGCGTGGATCACCAGCACGTGAAAGGGGAGGTTATCGAAGCGCTCGAACATGACGCCTCCTGCAGTCGATACCGCTGCTGTTGCCTGACACTAGCTGCACGTTCAACCACCGCAGCCGGTTCACCCGGACCTGAAGGTTCCGCATGTCGACCGCCACGACCGGCCGGGCCGACCAGTCGCTCGAGGTTCAGGCTAGCCTTCCGCCATGCCCTCGCACACCGACGACTTGCGGCTCGCGCACATTCTTGCCGACGACGCCGACTCCACCACGATGGACCGCTACAAGGCGCTCGACCTCCACGTCGCCACCAAGCCGGACCTGACCCCGGTGAGCGAGTCCGACCGGAAGGTCGAGGACGTGATGCGCAAGACCCTGGCCCGGGCCCGCCCCCGCGACGCCTTCGTCGGCGAGGAGGAGGGCACCACCGGCTGGGGCGTCCGCCGCTGGGTGGTCGACCCGATCGACGGCACCAAGAACTACATCCGCGGCGTCCCCGTCTGGGCCACCCTGATCAGCCTGATGATCGAGGACCAGGTCGTCGTCGGCGTCGTCTCCGCCCCCGCCCTGGGCAAACGCTGGTGGGCGTCGTACGGCGACGGCGCCTGGACCGGCCGCGCCCTGATGTCCGCCTCCCCCTGCCGGGTCAGCGACGTCTCAGACCTGTCCGACGCCTCGCTGTCGTACTCCTCCCTCACCGGCTGGGAAAAACTCGGCAAGAAGGACCAATTCGCCGACCTGATGGACGCCTGCTGGCGAACCCGCGCCTACGGCGACTTCTGGTCATACATGCTGGTCGCCGAGGGCGCCGTCGACATCGCCGCCGAACCCGAGCTCAACCTGTACGACATGGCCGCCCTCTCCATCATCGTCGACGAGGCCGGCGGCAAGTTCACCTCCCTAGACGGCGTCCCCGGCCCCAACGGCCCCAACGCCGTAGCCACCAACGGCAACCTCCACGACGAGGTCCTCGCCCGCCTCGCCAACAGCCCCACCTGACGCCACTCCCCCGCGCCCCGTCCAATCCCTAGTCCCCGGAGGCGCCCCCTAGCAACCAGCGCACCTCTCGGCGCAGAAGTTCGCGCCGTCCGGCGGAGGCGAACGAACGAACATCGTGGCCGAGCGCGTCGTAGAGCGCACGGCGGCCATCGGACTCGGTTGCCCAGACAAGTGGATGCGTTTGGTCGTCGTACGTGTGGCTGACCAGGACTTCCGACTCCGGGGCAACGTACTGGTGGCTGTACATCTCGTCGAACAGCGTGAAGTCGCTGAGGCCGGCGGTCACTGGATGCTCTGCCGAAATCTGTGCTGTTGCCTGGCCGATCGGAGGATGCGTCGAACGGCCGTTCACCCAATGTCCGCCGATCCACTCCCGCCATTCGGGTAGGTCGTCGAGACTGTTCGACGCGGCGTGCAAGGCAAGGATCGCCCCACCACCGGCGCGATATTCACGGAGGTTGTCATAGGCTTGCGCCCATTCGTCCTCCGGGCCGTCCGCGAGTTCGCCGTATTCGCCGTAGCCCGCATTGACCACGATCAGATCCGAGCCGCCGATATCCCGCAGTCCTGACAGTTTCAGGGCGCGAAGTACAACGTTCAAACCCTCTGCGTGCAGTAGCCGGGCTACCTCGGCTCCGGTCGCGACGTAGTCGTGCCAGCGGTCCTGGTAGCGCCCTACGCCGATGAGAATAGTTGCAGTCCTCATGTATCGCTCCTGAGCCGTCGCTCGAAGGGTCTTCTCCTGCTTATCCCGCCTTTGGCCGGGTCGTCGACGGCGCATACCACAACGCTCGTGCGCCTGCTGTCGATCACCGCAACACCGGCGCGTCCGGAACGATCAGTTCTCGCTCCGCCAGCGCCTCCCACAGCGCCGCCGGGACGTCGTAGCGGCTCCACGCTACGTTCGTGCGCAGCTGGTCCGGATCTGCCGGTCCCGTGAGCACCATGTCCACGTCCGGATTACTCAACACAAAACGCAGCGCCGCCGCGCCGATCGGCACGCCGAACCGATTGCACACCCGGAGGATCTCCTGTACTCGCCGGGCGAGATTCGCCGGTGTCGGCCGATAGTGGAAGTCCGGTGGATTGACACCGTCTACCAGACCGCCATGCAGCGTCTGGGCGAGCACGACCGCCACACCGTGCTCACGGCAGGTCGGCAGCACTCCTTCGGCGCCCTCGTTGTCGATCAGCGAGTAGCGGCCGGCGAGCAACACGACGTCCAGCTCGATCCGTTCCAGGAAGGACATCAGCAGCGGAGCCTGGGTGATCCCGACACCGATGGCTCGCACCGTTCCGGATGCCCGAAGGGACTGGAGGGCCTCGTAGGACTCCGTGGCAGCTTGCTCGAAGAAATCATCCGGGTCGTGTATATAGGCGATGTCGAGATAATCGCACCCAATGCGTTCCAGCGACTCGTCCAGAGATCGGAGAATGCCGTCGCGGCTGAAGTCGTAGCGCCACAGCGCTGACTCGCCGGGCAGTTGTGGCTCACCACGCCGAACCAACCGGCCCACCTTCGAACTCAACAGGTAGTCCGCGCGACGATACGGCACCAGCGCCCGGCCGAGCATCGTCTCCGACAGACCCCCCATATACATCGGCGCCGTGTCGAAGTAACGGATGCCGACGTCCCAAGCCGCTGCTACGGTCGCGTCCGCGTTCTCCTGGCTGCGTCCTGGGGCCGGGATGGCCGTCGCACCGAAAGCGAGTCCCCTGGGATGCAAGAAATGCACCCGCCCGTTCAGCATGGTCGTCCTTTCGTCGCTGCCGGTCATCAAGGCTTGGTGGCCAGGTGCTTGCTGCGTTGCACATTGCGCTCCAGCATGCGGATGATGTCGGGCCACAGGAAGGGGGGCACCTCGTGGCCGACGCCACCGTACATGTGCAGGTCCGCACCGGGGATCGCTCGCGCCAGCGCGATTGCTCCCTCGACGTCGACGACTGCGTCGTCACGTCCGTGAAAGATCGTCGTCACCGCGGCGGTGGTCGCCAACTCGGTGAGGCGATCGCCATAGGTACGTACGGCATGCAGTTGTCGCGCGACGCCGGTGGGGCGGTGTGCCCGGTCGTAGGACGCCGCGGCTGCCCGACGAACCCAGTCCAGGGACAGCCCCGTGCCACTGGTTTTGAACCGTTGCTGTGCTAGCAACTCGATATACTCCTCGCGCGGCGCACCCGGGTCGATCGGCCGCGAGGCCTGACCAGCCGCGACCGCCGCAGCCACACGATCGAAACGAGGCGCGCACATCGTGCACATGAGTAACTGGCTCAGCGTCCGCTCAGGATAGCTGACCGCAAACTCCTGGCTGATCAAAGCACCCATCGAAATACCGATGAAGTGTGCGCGTTCGATGGCCAATTCGTCCAACACACCGCGGGTATCAGCCGCCATGTCGGCAATCGCGTACTGCGTGTGTGGATCGGAGTCGCCGGACCGGCCCTGATCACGGTTGTCCAGCATGATGAGGCGAAAGCCGGCCGACTCCAGCCCAGCCACCAGGTCCGGATGCCAGTCGATCAATTGGGCGCCCAGCCCGTGGATCATGACCAGCGGTTCGCCCCAGGAGGGACCGCGGAGTTCGTAATAGATCTCGACGTCTGTTTGCTTCGACACTGCCACTTGTCCCGGCTCCTTAACGCTCACCACTTGCCCCAGTGAACGACTTCGTCGAAGGGCCGTCGATCCGGCCGCTTGATCGGAGCCAGCGGGCGATCTGCCGGGTAGCCGAACGCCATCAGATTGGCGGCGAAGTAAGGCTCAGGGATGCCGAGGATGCGCCGCGCGGCATCGTGATCGCCGACCGCCGAATGCCCGCTGCCGATGCCGAGGTCGGCCGCCGCCAGTGCCATCGCCATGGTCACCTGTCCGAGGTCGTATCGATCGACGATGCGATAGTTGTCGTCCTCTGGCTCCGGTAGCACCAGCGCGACCGTCGCAGCCGATCCGGGCACATGGGCAGCGCCGACCCACACCGTCGCCAGCTCCTCGAGCTGGTCCTTGTCGGTACTGACAACGAAGTCCCACTTCTGCCTGTTGAGCGCTGACGGCGATAGCCGACCAGCCTCCAGAATCCGCTCCAGATCCTGGTGCGGGATCGGTCGGTCCTCATACACGCGCACGTTGCGTCGCGAGCGGATAGCGTCCCAAGTATCCATTCTGTGCTAATCCTCTTTTCGTGTGGCCGGCGAAAGCCGGGATATGGTCTGCGTCAGGGGGCCTGCGCCGCGGCGGTTCAACCCTTTACGCCGCCGCTGATGAGGTCCATTCGCCAGAAACGCTGCAGGAACAAGATGATGGCGATTAGCGGCAGCACCGAGAGTGCGACCCCGATCAGTAGGGCGCTGTAGAGCGTCGTCTGGCCGTTTCCCTGGCTGATGAGGCTGTACAAACCGAGCGTGAGGGGGAACTTCTTCGGATCGGAGAGCATCAGATACGGCAGCAGGAAGTTGTTCCAGATCCAGACGAACTGCAGCAGAAAGACGGTGACCAGTCCAGGCACCATCACCGGCATGACGACGGAGAAGAACACCCGCGATTCCGAGGCGCCGTCTACCCGCGCCGCCTCCAGCAGTTCGTCTGGAATTGATGCGATCGCGTAAACACGACAAAGGTAGATGCCGAACGGACTCATCAGACATGGCAACAGGACAGACCAGTACGTGTCCGCTAGGCCGATCTTGGCCATCAGGAAGAATTGCGGAATCGCCAGAGTGATCGCAGGAATCAGCACGCCGGCAACCAGGACACGGAAGACCGTCTCACGTCCGACGAACACAAACTTCGCCAGCGCGTAGCCGGCCATGGCCGAGATGAACGTTGACAGCGCGGCGCCACCGAAGGCGTAGATCATGGTGTTCTTGGCCCAGCTTAAGTAGACGCCGTGCTCGTATTGGAAGAGCTGTCGGAGGTTGCTCGCGAGCCCGGTACCCGGCTCGAGGGTGAATGTGCTGAACAGTTGCCCGGAAGACTTCGTGGATGCGATGACCAACCAGGCGACAGGGAACAGACAGTAGAGCGCACCGAGAAGCAAGATCGCGGTCGGCAGCATGCGCTTGCGTTGTAGCGTGGAGCGCGTCATGAGTCCTGCCTCGCGGTCCGTGACTGCACGACGCGCAGTACCAGGAACGACACGACCATCGTCGCCGTAGCGATGAGGATCGCCATCGCAGCTGCCTCGTTCGGTTGGCTCGTGCTGAACCCGTATCGGTACACCGTCATCAGCGGAAAAAACGTGGAGGAGACCGTCGTCGTCATCGCGCTGACGGTCGTCGGTTCGCTGTAGGTCTGCAAGGTGGCGATCAGCGAGAACAACACGGTCAGGGCTAGCGACTGTCGCAGCAACGGAACCTTGACTTTGAGTGCTAACTGAATCTCACCGCAGCCATCCATAACGGCTGCCTCGTATATCTCCTGCGGTGCGGCACGCAGCCCCGTGTACAGCACGATCATGTTGAATCCGAGCGATTCCCAGATCACGATGTTCGCGAGTGCCGGATAGATCCAATGCGAGCTGAGTAGGTTGAGGTGCTGCACTCCGAGGTGACTGAGCAGGTAGTTGGCCGGGCTGGTCTCAGGGAGGTAGAGGAAGCCCCACATGATGCCAGCCGTAACGCCGGGAACGGCATACGGAACGAAGATCGCCAGCCGCGTGAACTTCTGCATGCGGCTGCGCGCCGAGTCCAACAGCAGCGCGAACAGCAGGGCCAGGCCCTGGGTGATCGGAATGACCATGAGCGCGTAGATGCCAAGCCGCTCGAAACCCGCGTAAAGCTCGCGGTTGCGCAGCGCAGAGGTGTAGTTGGCCAGACCCACGAACACGCTGCGCGCGACCCCGAACCCAGTGTTCGAGCTGGCCACCCTACTGCCGTGCAGACTCAAGTAGACCGCGTACACCAGCGGGGTGATGAACAGCGCGGCGAACAACACCAGCGCCGGCGCAAGCAGAACATAGGGCGTCGCCCGACCCACCCCGCGCCGGTATTGCCGCCGACGCGGGGTGGTGGCCTGCATTTGTGGTCGAGTTATCTCGCGAGGCTTGCTCGCCTCGACGCGCTGCATCGCCTGTTCGCTCATTTTCCTTTATAGCCGCTGGAGATGAGGTTGCTGACAACTTGTTGCTGTACGGTATCGAGCGCTTGAACTAGGCTCGTCTTGTTTGTCACCGCGGCGGACACGGCGTCGCCGTAGTCTTTGAAGGCCGTTTCGGAGTTCGGTCCCCAAGTCACGTCAGATGTATTGGACGAGGCGGAGAGCAGCACTTGCGCATAGTCGGCCTGGCCGGCGAGCAGATAATTCTGCGGCACCGGGATCGTCTTGAACACCTGCTGTCCAGGCAGCGATCCAGGCAGAATGCCTTGGATCTTGACCAGCGCTGTAGTGCCTTCGGTGCTGGTGCCCAGCCAGGACAGGAATTGTGTGGCCTGCTCCGGGTGCTTCGACGTCGTCGTCACGCAGTTCGACGAGCCGCCGGCAAAGGAGACCGTCGGGTCACCTGCATTCCACTGCGGAAGCGGACCGACCCGCCACTTGCCGATTTCATTGGGCGCGGTGGCCGCGGTACCGGGCGTGGCTGTGTTCCAACTTCCGCCGGGGATCGTCAGCAGATCGTTCTCAGAGAGCATCTTGTAGTACGCGGGCGTGCCACTAGGCTGCGTCCACACCAGGCCTTCGTGGATGAGGGTGTCCCAGAAGGAAGCAACAGCCTTGGACGCGTCGTCGTTGATGCCGACCGACCAGGTGCCGTTGTCGTTCTGGTACCACTTCGCACCCGCTTGTCTTGCGAGGCCTGCGAAGAATTCGCCATCAGTGGGATTGAAGTCGGCGATATAGGCGTTGGGATTCTTGGTGTGAATCACTTTCGCGTCAGCCGCGAACTCCTGCCAGGTCTTTGGCACCGCGAGGCCGTACTTCGCGAACAGGTCTGGCCGGAACATCATCACCATCGGGCCCTGATCGGCCGGAACGCCATATACGCCGTTGTTCAGCGCGACCAGATTCCACACAGAGGGCGGGTACAGCGACTTCAACTGGGTGGTGTATTTGCTGACGTCCATCGCAATACCTCCAGCAAGGTATGACGGTAGGACCTCGTATTCTGCAAGTGCGATATCCGGACCTTGCCCCGCTTTGATTGCCGCAGCCAACTTGGCCGATTGCTCCGCGCCACCGCCGACGTTTTCGACCTTGACCTGGACGTCGGGATGCGTTTTGTTCCATGCTGCGGCCAGCTGCGGAGCCTGAGGCCACCACGCCCACCACGTTAGATTCACCTTCCCAGTGGACTTTGCGGCGTCCGTCTTGCCTCCACCGCTGCTGCCGCAGGCGGTAACAAGACTGCAGCCGAGTACCAGCGCCATCAGCACTAGCCAAAGTCGTCTCATGACGAAGCTCCTTCTTGTCGCAGTGACAGGAAAGCTCGGCGCCGCAAATCCGTAACAGGTGCTGCACACCAGGTGCCCACCTGTCGGCATCAGGAGCCGGGTTCCGAACTTGACCGATAGCTAGGAGCTTTGCAGCGGATCCAAAAGATGTCAAGTAAATGTTTGGAAGTTGTCGTACATCTTGAAGCCAGATGTGCGCTCCAGCGACGTAGAACCAGCCGAGCCCAGCAGAGCACGCGAGTTCGAGCCAGCAGGCGTTGGCGGCGAACGCGTGGCGGTGAACCGGAAGGCGGGCATCCGGTGCCCGTCGATGTCGGAGAAGGTGAGCTGCGCGCCGTCGGCGCGCCTTCCTACCGCCCGTGTCGCACGAACTTCGTGAAACGCGGAGGCTAGGGGCTGAGCAGAGCACGGACGCGCGAGCGGACGTCCTTGCGCATCTCCCTTGCGTGCTCGCGCATCGCCTTCGTCGCCACCCGCTGATCTTCACTGTGCACGGCTTCGAGGATCGCGCGGTGAACTCGAGCGGCACCCTCCGGGCCGGTCGGAAAGGTCGGTGTCAGCCGGCTCTCGAAGCCAGTCTCGGCAACCTCGTGCAGGGTCTGCTCGACTGCATCGAGGAGAAAGGCCAGCAATGTGTTCTCGGTGGCAGCGGCGAGTGCGCGGTGGAAGCCCGCGTTTGCTTCAGCGAAGGATTCTCGGTTGTCCGCGCGTTCCATCTGCTCCAAGTACTGCTCAGCAAGCAGGAGATCATCGAGGTGCCGCCTCCCATGCTGAGCGGCCAACGTGGCGACCAACAGGTTCAACGCATCCTGGATTTCGGTGAGTTCGAGGACGCGGCGCGGGTCACGTCGAACGACCATGGCGAGTTGATTCGCCAGGACCGATGGGCTCGGTGAGCGAACGACGGTCTTTCGCCCGCGACCCATGTCGAGCACGCCGGTGCCGGCGAGAACCTTCAGTGCCTCGCGGATGGTCGCCCGGCTGACGCCGAACCGCTCGGCCAACTGTGCCTCCGTCGGCAGCTGTGACCCGGGCGGGAGGGTGTCCGCGATCAGCGTCTGCAAGCTCTTCACGACGGAGCCCAGCCTTGACTCATCGGCTCCCTGAGTGTTGTCTGACACGTTGTGGAATGTATCAGGCACGGGTTCGAAACCGGGCTGCCTGCCGTGAGGGCCGACCGTCGAACACCGATCGCGCGCCGGTTGGATGCCCCGGGCGGATCGCTGTCGGGAAGGCCGCGCACGGGATACGAAGCGCGGGTGGCCTGCTCGGGGTGCACCTCGCTTCAGGGCGACAATATGCCGTGGCTCAGCAACGCTCGCACCCGGGACCGCACGTCCTTGTGCATCTCTGCCGCGTGTGCGCGCATGGCTTTCTCCGCAAGCCGCTCATCCTCGGTGTCCACCGCTTCAAGGATCGCCCTGTGGATGTCGCCGGCTCCGTCCGGGCTGGCCGGAAAAGTCGGGTTGATCCGGCTTTCGAAGCCGGTTTCCGCAGCTTCATCGATGGTTTGGTGGATAGCGTCGAGGATATGGGCGAGCAGCTCGTTTTCCGTGGCTTCCTCCAGCGCGCGGTGGAACCCAGCGTTCGCCTCGGCGAACAGCTTGCGGCTGTCAGCCTGCTCCATCTGCGTCACATAGTGCTCGGCTCTGGCGAGCGAGTCCAGATGCCGGAGCCCGTGCTTGGCAGCCAGGCTAGCGGCCAGCATATTCAGCGCATCCTGGATCTCGGCCAGTTCCAAGACCCGCTGCGGGTCCCGGCGGACGATCAAGGCGAGATGCCCCGCCAGGACTGACGGGCCCGGCGAGCGAACGACGGTCTTGCGCCCGCGCCCCATATCCAGGACGCCGGTGCCCGCCAAGACCTTGAGCGCCTCTCGAATCGTTGCGCGGCTGACACCGAAGCGATCCGCCAGCTCGGCCTCGGTGAGTAGCTGCGCACCGGGCGGCAGCGTATCGGCAATCAGCATCTGAAGGCTCTTGACCACCGAGTCCAACACCGTTGCAGGTTCTGCTTGACTACGTATGTTGTCAGACACATTTGCAAATGTATCAGCTATTGACCACGCGCATGCCTGCCTACTAAGGCTGGTTGGGCTGGACCCCACCAGCATGTTTGGCCGATTGCCGGGCCGACTCAGGCAGTCCGTCTGTCACCTAAGGATGCGAACATGTAGGACAACTCGTCAAGAGATGCTTGACATCTTTGTGTGTAGCTGAAAGACTCCTCGCCAGGTTCTCGAAGCCACCGCGGTTCTCGAAGCCACCGCGTCCGAGCCGTATCGCGACCGGATCAAGCGACGGCGCCATCGGACTCCCCGGGTCTCGCGCAAGCGAGGCCGGCTGACACCCCCGTGAACCAAGGAGCGCACGCATACCTCCTGCGTCCGCCTCTGCGACAGGAAGTGACGCAACCACATGAGCCGATACGTCTTCGCCAACGTCAACATCTTCGACGGCATCGCCACAGAGCTCTACCCGGGGTCGGTGCTTGTCGACGGCAATCGCATCGAGGCAGTAGGGACGTCCGAGTCACCACTTCCGGCGTCGCTCGACGCCGAGATCATCGATGGTGACGGGGCAACGCTCATGCCCGGCCTCGTCGAGCCACACGGCCACGTGAGCTTTCCCGACGGACGGTCCATCGAGTTCACCGCAATGCCGGCCGAGGAGGCGATGCTCCAGACGGTCCGCAACGCCAAGACCATCCTCGACTGCGGGTACACAAGCGTGTTCTCGGCAGCATCGATGAAGCCTCGCCTTGACGTTGTGCTGAAGCGCGAGATCGAGGCCGGTCGCGTTCCCGGGCCGAGGTATCTGGCCTGCAGCCCGGAGCTCACCGTCACCGGTGGCCTCGGCGACACCAATCGCATGCACCTGCCCTTCATCCAGAACCCCACCTTCTCCTGGGTGGTGGACGGACCTGACGAGATCAGGCGAGCGGCGCGGATGTTCGCCCGCGAAGGCGTGGACAACCTGAAGGTGCATCTGTCTGGTGATCTGGGTCCCTCGAGCGCAGCGCTGTCCGAACAGACTCCGATGAGTGAAGCGGAACTCGAAGCGCTCGTGGACGTGGCACGAGCCAGCGAACTGCGCCTCGTCTGCCACGCCCGCAGCGCGTTGTCGGTCCTTACTGCACTGCGGTACGGCATCGGGATCATCAACCACGCCAACTACGCCGACGAGCAGGCGCTCGACGCGCTCGAAGAGGCAAAAGACTGGGCGGTGGTGATCCCTGCGATCGGGATCACCAACACGCTCGCCCACACAGCTGAGCAGTGGGGCATGCCTGCCGACCGGGCCCAGGGCTTCAAGCACGAGCTCGAAGTCACGATCGACACCGTCGAGAAGATGCGCAAGCGGGGCATCCGGGTGCTTCCCGGTGGTGATTACGGCTTCATATACACCCCGCACGGTCAGTACGCGCACGATCTTGAGCTTTTCGTCGACCTGCTGGGCTTCTCACCGGCCGAGACACTGATAGCCGCGACCCGTCACGGCAGCTACGTCATGGGCATGCCTGATCAGATCGGCGTTATCAGGGCCGGCGCACTGGCGGACATCTTGTTATTGGACGGCGATCCACTCGCCGATATCAAGATCCTCCAGAACCGCGACGCGATCGTGACGATCATGAAGGACGGCCAGTTGTACAAGCACGTTTCGCGCGCAGGCGACTCCGGGAGAATCGGTTGAAACCGTATGCCATGCTGATCGAGCGCCTTGGGGGTCCCGACGTTTTCTATCGCGCTGACGTCGATGTCCCGGATCCCGCACCGGACGAGGTGCGGCTGACGCAGAGCGCGGTCGGCCTGAACTTCGTCGACATCTACCACCGAACCGGTCAGTTCTACGACGGCGTGCCTTTCGACCTGCCCGCGATACTCGGCGTCCAGGCGATCGGCGAGATCGACGCGGTGGGCAGCTCGGTCCGCGAGCTCGCCGTCGGCGACCGGGTCGGATACGTCGGAACACTAGGGGCATATGTCAGTAGCCGGACCCTGTCTGCTCGTCGAGTGGTCCGACTGCCGGCCGACTTCTCCGACGCTGTTGGCGCAGCCGCACTGGTCCGTGGCCTGACCGCCGAGTACCTGCTGCACCGGGTGCACCGGGTACGCGCCGGCGAGACGATCTTGGTTCACGCCGCGGCCGGCGGCGTCGGCGTGATCTTGTGCCAGTGGGCGAAGGCTCTTGGGGCCACGGTGATCGGCACGGTCAGCACGCCAGAGAGAGCGGCGATCGCAGCTGCACACGGCTGCGACTATCCGCTCGTCTATCTGAACAACGACTGGGTTGCGGCAGTTCGTGAGATCACCGGCGGGGAAGGCGTTGCGGTTGTCTATGACTCGATCGGTCGGCTGACCTTCTTCGACTCCCTGCAGTGCCTGCGACCGCACGGCACGGCGGTCAACTTCGGAACCGCCTCGGGCCAGGTAGAAGAGTTCGCACTCCAATTGCTCCTGGAGAAGTCGCTGTACGTGTGCCGGCCGACGTTACGAACCTTCGTCGAGGACCGGCAGATCTACGAAAGCGCGGCCGCGGCGTTCTTCGAGGTGGTCCGCCGCGGCGTCGTTCGACTGCCGCAGCCGGTGAGCTACCCGCTAACGGACGTTTGTGTCGCGCACCGGGATTTCGAGTCCCGCAACGTCGCAGGACTGCCGATTCTGATCCCCTGACACGAGCGCACCGCCGGCTCACCACAATCTCTGAGGAACCACATGATCTCTTATCCGATAGCAGTAGGCGAGGTCAGCACCCGCATCCTGCAGGCGGGCCTGAGCGGACCGCAAATCCTTTTCATTCATGGGATCGGCGGGCGAGCCGAGCGTTGGGCACGCAACCTGCAAGGCTTTGCCGACGCCGGTTACCGCGCCTACGCGGTCGACCTGCCCGGACACGGCTTCGCTACCAAAGGCGCCGGGCCCGACTACTCAATCGGCGGATTCGCCCGGTTGATCGCGGGAGTTCTCGATGCGCTGGGCGCAGAGCACGTTGTCTTGGTGGGCACTTCGCTCGGCGGGAACGTGGCGGCTCGCTACGCGCTTGATCATCGTGATCGCGTGCAGGCACTCGTGCTGGTCGGAAGCATGGGGTTGGTGCCGCTCGGCCCAGCTGCGACCGCGCGAATCCGCGGCGGCGCCATGGACCAGAGCAGGACAGCAGTTGCGGCCAAGCTGCATCGGGTCATTCACGATCCGACGCAGGTCACGGAGGAGCTGATCGAGGAAGAGTTCCTCGTCAACAACTCCCTCGGCGCCGCAGCCGGCTTCGAATGCCTGGGGAACTACGTCGTAGCGAACCTGGACGACGACGTGGTCGGCGACCAACTGTCCGATATCACGGCGCAGATCCCGCTGCTGCTGGTGTGGGGAGCGCAGGACGTGACCGTACCGGTCGCAGTCGGCCGCACGGCCCGAGACCAACTGCCGCTGGCCGCCCTCGCGGTGATCGACAATGCGGCCCATTCGGTCTACTACGAGCAGTCTGCGTCTTTCAACGCGACGGTTCTGGGGTTCCTCGACGAACTACGGGTCGAAACCCCTACTTCTACGCCGCGTTGAGCAGGTCCGCGCGGCATCGCGCGTTCCGGACCATGGTGCGTTCCGGACATAGAGAAGGAAGAAACGAATGCGGCTGACCTCGTTTTCAGTAGGTAGATGGCAGAGCTACGGCGCGATCACCGGTGACGGCGTGCTGGATCTCGGACTTCACTTCGGTCGGCGCGTGCCCTCGTTGCGCACGTGCCTGGAGGCCGTTCCGTTGTCCGAACTCGACTACCTCGTCCGACGCACGCCGCCCGACTGGAGACTGGACCAGATCCAGTTCGAAGCGGTGATCCCGGATCCTGGAAAGATCATCTGTGTCGGGCTGAACTACCACGCGCACGTGCGTGAGTCCGGCCGCGAGCTCACGTCCTACCCGGTACTGTTCGCGCGCTACGCGGATAGTCAGATCGGGCACGGGCAGCCGATGCTCAAACCGCAGGTGTCGACCCAGTTCGACTATGAAGGCGAGCTGGCAGTGGTGATCGGCAAGCCCGGCCGCAATATCAAGCCGGAGCTTGCCCTGTCCCACGTCGTCGGCTACTCGTGTTACAACGACGGATCCGTACGAGACTGGCAGATGCACACCAGCCAGTACCTGCCGGGTAAGAACTTCGTGGCCACCGGGGCGTTCGGCCCGTGGTTGGTGACCACGGACGAGATACCCGATCCCGCCGCACTCACTCTCGAAACCCGACTCAACGACATGGTGATGCAGCACGCCACCACCGACATGTTGATAACTCCGATTCCGGAACTCATCGCGTACTGCTCGACGATCCTCCCGCTCCGGACGGGCGACGTCCTCGTCACGGGCACCCCGGGCGGGGTCGGGGTCAGGCGCACACCGCCCGTCTGGATGGCCGCGGGCGACACCGTCGAGGTCGAGATCAGCCGGATCGGCTGTCTCCGAAACCCGATCGCTGACGCTAAGCCGTCCGCGGACGTAGCGGGCGACGCGTGCTGGCCCACCCGGATGGCTGACCGATGACCAGCGCGCAGGATGGCACGACAGCAGGAATACCAACGCCAGCCGATTGCGTGGCTGCCGATAAGGGGACGTTGATCGCGAGTCGGTGCGCATCGTGCGGCGTCGTCGCCTACCCGCCGCTGCGCCAGTGCCCGACGTGCTGGGGTGATCTCGACCCTCAGCCCCTAAGCAATCGGGGCACGCTGTACAGCTACTCGACCGTGCACGTCGCTCCTGCGGGCCGCTCGGCCCCTTACACCATCGGGTACATAGACCTGCCGGAAGGCGCTCGTGTCTTCGCCCACTTGGCGGAGACGAACGAACTCCTGCTGGCACCGGACCTGCCCGTGCGTCTCCACCTTGACCAGGTCGGCGACGGGTTTGTCGCGACATGGGTGCTCGACAACCCCGGCGAACAGGCGGAGGACAGCGATGCGTGACGTTGCCATCATCGGCGCCGACATGATCCCGTTCGGGCGGTATCGGGACATCAACATCGCCCAACTGGGCATTCCGGCGGTCATCGGCGCAATCCGCGACGCCGGGCTCGCACGCGCTGACATCGAGGCCGTCTACTGCGGCAACGTGCACGGCGGCATGCTCGTCGGCCAGCGCGTGGTACGCGATCTGGGCCTCGGCGAGATACCCGTGGTCAACATCGAGAACGCATGCTCGTCGAGCGCCACCGCGCTGCGCGAGGCGTACATCGCGGTCGGCGCCGGAATCCACCAGACTGTCCTCGTCATCGGCATCGAGCAGCTGACCGCCCTCGGCGGCGGGCCGCTTCCCCTCGACAACGCCGATCACGAAGTGGCCAACGGGCAGGTGATGCCGTCTGTCTATGCCATGCGAGCACGGCGATACCTGTACGAACACGACCTCGAGCCGGCCGATCTTGCCGCCGTCGCGGTCAAGGCGCGACGGCACGGCGCGGTGAACCCGTACGCGCAGATTCGGACGCCGACCAGCATCGAGGAGGTGCTTGCGTCGCGCGTCGTGGCCACACCGCTGACCCTCTACCAGTGCTGCCCCACCGGCGACGGCGCCGCAGCGGTGGTCGTGACCTCGGCCGAGAAGGCGGCCGAGTTGAATGCCATGCCGGTATGGATCCGCGCCTCGGTGCTACACAGTGGCCGCTTCGAGACCGGCTTTCGGGATCTGACCAGCCCCGAGATCACGGTCGGCAGCGCCGCGTCCGCGTACGAACAGGCCGGCATCGGCCCGGAAGATCTCGACGTGGTTGAGCTCCATGACGCGTTCAGCATCGCGGAGCTCATGTATTACGAGGCTCTCGGCCTCGCTGCGCGTGGGCAGGCCGTCGCCCTGCTCAAGAGCGGCGCGACGAGTCTCGGCGGTCGCACGGTGGTGAACCCGAGTGGTGGGCTCCTCGCGAAGGGCCACCCGATCGGCGCGACTGGCATAGCGCAGGCGGTCGAGGTCGTCTGGCAACTGCAAGGGCGCGCCGGCAGCCGGCAGGTCGAGGGGGCCCGGATCGGCCTCACCCATGCGACCGGTGGCGGCATGTCAGGCGTCGACCATGGCGCGTGCACCATCCATGTACTCGAAGGGCCGAGTCGGAGGTCCAGCCTGCTGTGACGCCGCTGGACGCGCCGCTGGTCGGCCTACGGGTGCTCGACCTGACTACGTTTCTCTCCGGACCGTACGCCACCCAGATCCTTGCCGATCTCGGCGCGGACATCGTCAAGATCGAGCCACCAGGCGGCGACTCCAGCCGTCATATACCGCCGTACTTCGTCGACGGGGACAGCGCCTATTTCCACAGCGTCAATCGGAACAAGCGCAGCGTAGTCGCGGACTTGAAGACCGCATCGGACCTCGCACTGGTCCGCGGCCTGGCCGAGGTCGCCGACGTCGTGATCGAGAACTATCGGCCAGGCACCCTGGCACGCCTCGGATTGGACTACGCCGAGGTCGCGGCTGCAAACCCCGCAGTCGTCTGGTGCTCCATCAGCGGGTTCGGGCAGGACGGGCCATACCGGGACCGACCGGCCTACGACATGATCGTGCAGGCACTGTCTGGCGGTATGAGCCTCACCGGTCTGCCGGGCGGACCACCGGTCAGATCTGGGATCCCGCTCGGCGACCTGGCGGCCGGGATGTTCGCCGCGATCGGCATTCTGGCCTCATTGCGCCAGCGAGCAGACACCGGCCGGGGCCGGCGCTTGGACATCTCGATGCTGGACTGTCAGATCTCGATGCTGTCCTATCAAGGCGTCTACCACCTGCTCGCGGGCGCGATGCCAGGCCGACAAGGACGGGCGCACGATTCCATCCCGACGTATCGCGGGTTCACTGCCGCGGACGGAGTCGACATCATGATTACGGCCAACACGGAACGCATGTGGCGTGACCTGTGCCGTGTGCTCGAGGCCACCCGGCTGCTGGACGATCCGCGGTTCGTCGACGGCACAGCCCGGCAGGCGAACCGCGGCGAACTCGAGCCGGTGCTGGAATACGCATTTCGCGCACGTACAGCCGTTGAGTGGCTCCCACTGCTGCACGCGGCCGGAATCCCCGCAGCGCCCGTCAATACGGTCGCGGACGCCCTCGACGATCAGCACGTTCGTCATCGTCGAATGGTTCGCGACGTCGAAGGTGACAACGGACGCCCCCGATTGCGTCTGCTCGGTAATCCGGTGAAGTTCTCTGACAGCGGCCCCGAACACCCGTTCCGGCTCCCTCCCAGACTCGGGCAAGACCGGCAACAAGTCATCGACGACTGGCTGAATGCGACCTAACCGGGCGTTGGACGCGTGCGATCGAACGCAGCTGGCAGAAAGCTTCGGCCGGCCATCGAGATCTGCTTCAGCGGCGAGAGGTTCCGGGTCCTGCCGGCGGACGACGTCCTGGTGTTCTGAGGTCAGGAATTGGTGTGGCGTTGGAGGCGCCAGACGGAGGGGACGAGCAGGGTTACCAGCACCACCAGGACCAAGAAGGCCGCGCCGAACAGCTCGACGGTGCGGATGCTGAAGACGCCGGCGGCGTAACCGACCGCGAGCTGGCCGACCGGGGTGGCGATGAGCGAGCCGAGCATGTCGTACGACGAGACCCGGGAGAGCTTGTCGAGGGGGATGTGCTGGCCGAGGGCGGTCTCCCAGCCGATACCGAACATCTCGAACCCGATGCCTACCAAGAAGGCCACTGCGGCCACGGCGACGGTGTAGGGCGCAACGACCAGGCAGACGAAGGCAGTCGCGGTCAGGAGAGTGCCGAACATGCCCACCCGCAAGGGGTATCTCGGCTTCAGCCGGATCATCATGACCCCGCCGGCGACCAGGCCGGCACCGAAGCAGGCACTCACCACGCCCCACCCGGCGCGACCGAAGGTCTTGTCGGCGATCACGGGGCCGAGCGTGCTCCAGCACGCCACGAAGATCAGGTTGAGCACGAGGAACGACACCACGATGACCCAGACCCACTGCCGCGAGACGAACTCGGTCCAGCCGACGCGCAGATCGTGCACTACGGAGGTGGTGGCCCGCGCGACCCGCGGCAGCGTGAGCCTGGTGAGCAGCACGGCTGCGAGCATGAACGTGACGGCGTCGACTGCCAATCCCATACCGGGACTGGTGAAACCGACGATCACTCCCGCCACCACACCACCGCCGATCAACGCGATCGAGCGGGCGAAACCTGACACCGCATTGGCCTGGGGCAGCTCGGCGCGATCCACGATCGACGGCAGGATGCCGGTCAGGGCGGGCATCACGAACGCCGCTGCGATGCCGTTCACCGCCTCGATCGCGGCCAACTGCCACACGTGCGCGTGGCCGGAGAACACCAGGACCGCAGCCAGGGCCTGAGTGAGTCCGCTGACCGTGTTCGCGACAATCAGCACGAGGTTGCGCGGCAGCCGATCGGAGATGACTCCACCGATCAGCAGGAAGACGACGTTCGGGATACTGCGCGCGGCGAGCACGATGCCGACCGCGCTGGCGGTATCGGAGATGTCGAGTACGGCGAAGACCAGCGCGATCGGGGCGATCGACGAACCGAGCAGCGACACGAACCGGGCCGAGATGAAGATGCGGACGTCGCGATGGCGCAGTACGGCAAGGTCCCCGCGCCAGCTCACTCGTTCACCCGACGTGACCGACACGAGCCGTGGCCCCAGCGGGCGGGGTGGGCGAAATTCACCGTCCGCATTCTGCCAGACCGAGAATTGGGGACTGCCGGGCCGAATGATTCGTCGATAGATTGGGGTATTGGGCTCCGTCGATCATCAGGAGGCTCCGTGAAAATTCAAGATGTACTGCGCGGTAAGGGCACCAAAGTCGTCACCATTTCCCCTGAAGCCACTGTCACCGAACTCTTGGCACTCCTAGCAGAGCACAACGTCGGCGCACTCGTAGTCAGCGCCGACGGCAGTTCCGTCGCGGGGATCGTCTCCGAGCGCGACGTGGTACGGCTGATGAACGGCACACCGGATGCGAGGGATGTCCGGGTCAGCGCGATCATGACATCCCCGGTCCACACCTGTACGCCGGACGACCACATCGACAACCTGATGCGGCTGATGACGGACCGCCGGATCCGGCACGTCCCGGTCGTGGTGGATGGCAAGCTGACCGGCATCGTCAGCATCGGGGACGTGGTCAAGACCCGGATCGGCGAGCTCGAGTTCGAACGCGAGCAGCTGTCCGACTACATCTCCGGCGCGCGGACACACTGACCTCACACCGGACAGACAGACAACGGGCCCGGCGCACACCGCGCCGGGCCCGAGAGGTCTGCCGCCAATACCGGTAACCGCCGTGCGACCGGGCTTCAGCTCAGCTCGGTCACATCGCCGAGGCCCAGGCCGGTGAGCTGCCCTCGCACCGCGTCCGCCTCCCCCACGACGACGACCAGCAGACCGTTCGCGCCGACGAACCGGCGGTAGGCCTCGGTAGCCGACTCGGCAGTGGTCGCAGCGATCTGGGCGAGGTAGGTATCGGCGAAATCCAGCGGTACGCCGGCGGCGATGTTGCTGCCGACCTGCTGCGCGATGGACTCGGCCTGCTCGTAGCGCAGTGGCGCGGTCCGGATCAGGCTGTCCTGCGCCTCGCTCACCTCGCGCTCGGTCAGGCCGTCCCGCGCAGTCAGGAGGATCTGTATGGCGTCGCCCACCGCGGCCCCGGTCACCTCGGTCCGGACTGCCCCACCCAGGCTGAAGGTGCCACCCTTGCGCGGCGCGGTGACACTGGACCGCGTCCCGTAGGTGTAGCCCTTCTCCTCGCGCAGCACCCGGTCGACCCGGGAAGTGATGGTGCCGCCGACAACGTGCGACGCGACCGCAGCCGCGCCCCAGATGTCCTCGCGGCGGTCCGGCCCCGGGCAACCGATCAGCAACTGGCTCTGCACCGAGCCAGGGCGGTCCACCAACACGATCCGGTCGCCCGGCACGTACAGCGGTTCGGGCGTCTCGATCGCCGGTCCGGCCGAGGCTGTCCACGTGCCGAACGCGTCGTCGATCACGGCGGCCACATCGACGCCGGTGGCATCCCCCGCGAACAGGATCTCGGCTCGCGCCGGGCCGACATTGGTGCGGTAGAACTCGGCCACCTCGGCGTTGGTGAGCGACCGCACGGTATCCGGCGTACCGCCGGTCGGACGGGACCGTCGCGTCGACGAGTCGAACAGCGAAGCCGCGAAGGCCTCGCGAGCCCGGTAGCCGGCGTTCGCGCGTTCCTGGTTCACCTGGCCGAGCCGGATCGTCACGTGCCGCCCGACGTCGGCCTGGTTGAAAGCCGGCCGGGTGATCGCCTCGGCGAGCAGCTTCACGGCCTCGGCCAGGTGCGACACCGGCACCGAGATCTCCACGTGCAGCGCATCCGAACTGACGTCAACCCCGTACGCCGCGCCGTGGCGCTCCAGGGCGGCGGCGAACTCGTTCGCGGACCTGAGCTCAGTGCCCTCATCGAGGGTGCGGGCCATGATCGTCGCGACGCCCTCGAGCTCGCGCGGTTCGACCGACAGCGGTGTGGCGACCGTGACCCGCACCGTCGCGACGTACTGGCCGGGGCGGTCGAACACGTGCACCGGCGTACCGGCGCGGGTCTGCGTGCTGGTCGCTAGCGGGAAGGCCCACGGGCGCGGCGGCGCGACAGCGGGCGGTGTGGTCAGGGTGTGGCTGTTCATTCCTGCTCCCCGTCGTTCTCAGTGGCGGCCTCATTCTCGGCGGCGGCGCCATCAGCGGCGGCGCCGGCTGCAGCGGCGGTCTCGGGCCGGCGGTACGTCACCTGGACGCGGCGGTCGGCACGGATCCACTCCGCGGCGACCTGCTGGACCTGCTCGGCCGTGACGGCGTGGATCAGGTCGATCCGGGTGTTGACCCGGTTCGCATCGCCGAACAGCAACGCGTAGTGGGACATCTCGTCGGCACGGCCCGCGCAGGTGGACAGTTGTTCGAGCCAGTCGCGCTCGGCCTGGGCCTGCACGGTGAGCAACTCCTCGCTGGTGATACCACCCTCGGCCAGCTTCTCCACCTCTTCGACCAGCGCATCCTCGACCTTCTGCAGGTCGACCCCGTCGGAGGCGACACCGGTCAGCGTGCCGAACGACACCCCGCCGATCAACGGCAATGCCCCACCCGACACCGACTGGGCGATCTGCTCCTCGCGGACCAGCCGCCGGTTCAGCCGACTGCTCTGCCCGGCAGACAGCACTTCGAGAGCGAGCGAGCCGGCCTCCAGCTCCGTCGTACCCTCGACCGGCAGCCGGAACATCATCGTGATCAGGTCGGACGGCACGTCTTCGACCACGTCGTCGCGGACGATCCCCCGCAGCGGCCCGACCGTGCCGTCCGGCGCGGGCGGCGGCTGCGGAATCGCCGGCAGCGGTCCGAAGTACCGCTTGGCCGCGGCGAAGGCGTCCTCCTCGGTGACATCGCCCACGATGGTCAGTACGGCGTTGTTCGGCCCGTAGTACTTCCGGAAGAACGCGTGCACGTCCTCCACGGTGGCTGCGTCCAGATCGGCCATCGACCCGATCGTCATATGCGCGTACGGGTGGTCCGCCGGGAAGGCGATCCTGACCAGCCGCTCGTACGAGTCGCCGTACGGGCGGTTGTCGTAGGTCTGCCTTTTCTCCTCCTTGACCACGTCCCGCTGGTTGTCCAGGTTCTCCTGGTTCACCGCGTCGAGCAGGTAGCCCATCCGGTCGGCCTCGAGCCAGAGCGCGAGGTCGAGTCCGCCGCTGGGCAGCGACTCGAAGTAGTTCGTCCGATCGAAGAAGGTGGTCGCGTTCAGACTCGCCCCGGCTGTCTCCATCAGCGAGAAGTGCTGACCCGACTCGACATTGCGCGACCCCTGGAACATCAGGTGCTCGAACAAGTGCGCAAATCCGGTCAGACCCGGCGGCTCGTGGCGCGAGCCCACGTCGTACCAGAGGTTCACGGCCACGATCGGCACGGCGCGGTCGGAACTGACGACCACACGTAGTCCGTTGTCCAGCGTCTGCTCGGCAATGGGATATTTCAGCGGCATGCCGCCACCCTACGTGGGCGCCGCATCCGGTCCGAGTCCCGTTCGCTACCGGCGGAGGGCTCACCCCTCGGCCACGCGGGAAAAGGACGACTCCCACCAGCCTCGACGCCCGGCTCGTCCGCCCAGCGGACTCGCCCGAATCCGTATACCCATTTGGGTATACGGATTCGGGCAGAACTTCGACGTAGGCAGAACTTCGGAGCCTGGCCCGCCGGCGAGATCGTCAGCGGCTGGCTGTCAGCCCTTGATGGCGCCGCCGAGGGCGAAGGCGCCGCCGAGCTTCTTGCTGAGCAGCAGGTAAAGCACCAGGACCGGCGTCGTGTAGATCAGCGAGTACGCCGCGAGCTGGCCGTAGTTGACCTCGCCGTACTGGCTGAAAAAGGTGAAGATACTCACTGACGCGGGTAGTCGCTCCGGTGACAGCAGCAGCATGAACGGGATGAAGAAGTTCCCCCACATGCC